>JAHEAM010000532.1 GCA_024642765.1 Planctomycetaceae bacterium | reverse complement strand
CTCGCTGCGAATTGATTGCCTGCTTCGTACATCAAGATCGCTGCTGCGACGGAAATGTTCAAGCTGTCCCCGATACCCCTCATCGGTAAGGCAACGGGAACGATGGGCGGCTCGCGCCAAATCTGCGAAAGACCCGAGGCTTCGTTCCCCAACACAATCGCAGTCCGTTGCGGATATTCGACATCCTGATAAGTAAGTGCGGCCCCGACCAAAGCTGCATAAATCGAAAAGTTATTCTTTATCAGCCAATCACGTGTCGTACCAGATTCCGCTTCGGCACACGGCAACGTCAGCGTGGCTCCAATACTCGACCGGATAGCGTTCGGGTGAAAGAAATCGGTTTGTCCGTCACAACTAATAAGTGCCGACACCCCCGCGCCGTCAGCTGAGCGAGCAACCGCACCGAGGTTGCCGGGTTTCTCGATACCCTCAACAACTACGATCAACATTTTCGATGCCAAACACAAATCATCGAGATTCCTTGTTGGTCGAAATGCAATTGCCACGAGGCCCTCGACGCGTTCGCCATACGCTAGTTTACCGAACAAGTCGATGGGCAAACTGAATACCGGCACCTTGGCTTGAGCGCAGCGGTCCACGACTTCTGCAGTCATCGCCGCGTCTAATAACTCAGCACAAATCAAGACCTCAGCAACTTCTATTTCAGCATTTCCTATAGCCCGCTGAACCTCGCGAACTCCTGGGATCAAAAACCGATTCTGCTGTTTGCGCCCGCGTGATGAATGCAATTTCACTGCGGCCTTGAATTTTGGGTTTTGGTGGCTTGTGATTTTTAACATTCAACGATTTACTCGAAATAACGTCCGACGAATTCCGACAGTTCACTCCAATAGGACAATGGCAATTTCGCCAGATGGTTCCCACCTGGCATCGACAAAAATTTCTTATTCGGGCTAGGAGCTGCTTCGAACAGTCGTCGCGCCTCAGCAATTGATATTAGTTCATCCTGCTCGAAATGCGAAATGAACACAGGGCCTTCAAACGATTTGATTCTGGCAACGCTATCGTAGCGATTGCTCATAATCCATCCAACTGGGAAGATTGGGTAAAGCGCTGACGCTGGTGAAACCAAATCCCCAAACGTTCGATCCAACAGCAGCATTTTCGGTGGCAAATGCTGAGCCACGCCGCAGGCAACGCCTCCACCAATCGACGAACCATAGTAGATAATGTCTTGCGACGGGACATTGTTTGTCGCCATCAACCACTGAACTGCCGCAATACCGTCCGCGATGACCACCGTTTCTGTTGGTAGACCAACGCTCTTTCCGAATCCTCGATAATCGAAAGCCAGCACATTTGCGTTCAAGTGTTCCGAAACTTGTTCGCCATAGTCCTCCACCGTCGTCGCAACATTCTCGGCATTTCCATGAAAAACAACGACATTGCGATGTGCACCCTCGCGCGGCAGGTACCAACCGAAAACTTGCGTGCCATCGGCTGACGAAAACTCGACTTCCGCAAACTCGAATCCCTGCGGGGACCAGTTCCCAAACGCTGCTGATTGCCCCGGGTAAACCAACGAATTCTCGTTCCACCACAAATAACCAAGCAAAACAAAGTACAAACCGCAAATCACGAACAACAAAATCCGAACCACCCGCCAAACTCGGGCGAAAATTCCGAGTCGAACTTGAGAATGCAATTTGTTTGAAGGCGTTATTTGTTGGTCGTTCATGATGGTTTACAATTCGAAAACAAGTCCATTAATCCACGCTCAATTGTAAACGAAAAACCCAAGTGCAAGATCAAAGGAACCTGCTCGTACTCGCAACGTATAACGAACGAGAAAATCTCCCTCGCTTAATCGCAGAGATTCAGTCTTTGATTCCCACAATTCATATTCTTGTCGTCGACGACAATTCTCCAGACGGTACTGGCGAGTGGTGCCAAACGGCGTCTGAAGCTGACAAAGCGATTCACTGCCTGATTCGTACCGACGAGCGTGGCCTTGGCTCAGCGACCTTACTCGGCTTACAGACTGCGATCGAAAAAGAATACCACTTGGTGGCAACAATGGATGCGGATTTTAGCCATCCTCCTCAATCGCTCGTCGAGCTTTTTTCCGCGTTCGCGGATGATCCAGAACTGGAGGTCGCAATCGGCTCTCGCTATGTTCCCGGCGGACGTATTGTTGGATGGCCTTGGCATCGCCGTACAGTCAGCGCAGCTATCAATCGATTGACGCGATTGTTGGTTGGACTGCGCACAAAAGACAATTCAAGTGCATTTCGAGTTTATCGCGTTTCAAAACTGTCTGAAATTGACTTGTCGAACATTCGGGCAAACGGTTACGGCTATCTGGAAGAATTATTGTTCGTTTTAAACCGCGCCAAGGCCAAGTTCTTTGAAGTACCTATTGAATTTCGAGATCGAATTCATGGCAGTTCTAAGACTTCCTATGTCGAGGGCGTTCGAGTGCTGGGAACGCTCGTTCGATTGACGATAGAGCGTTGGCGATTGCCAAACTGAATTGATTGAAGGCTATTTCCTACGTTCGTAAACAGTCTCGACCGCTTTCGCTTCTTCGCCATTCGGAGCAACGTTGTAGGCGGTGATTGTCAGATGATCTTTATCATGCAACTCGTAAGTGGTACGCCAGCCCCATTGTGGCTGGTCCGGAGCAGTGTCGTATTTTCCGAATACGGAAAAGCCTTTCTCAATAGCGTCGCCTTCAGAAATCATAATCGCGTAGTTCATATGAAAGTCATCGATCCAAGCGATTTGAAATTTATTCGTCACACCATTGAGGGCAATCGTTTCCTCACCATGCCGCGGCTTGCCTTGCATCGAACCGTTGTAAGCGTGTCGAAAAAACTTGCCGTTTAACACGGCCTTGATCTCACCGGTCACCTTCGATTCGTCTGCC
>JAHEAM010000531.1 GCA_024642765.1 Planctomycetaceae bacterium | reverse complement strand
TCCGTGGTACCCCCGATCACCAGACACCGTCCGCGAGCCTTTCGCCGGGTCAATTCCCAATGCGGTCTTGCTACCGCTTCAAAGGTCACTTTTTCGCGATCAAGCAACCGATACGCGGCCTTTGAGTCTCCCCACTTTTCATGTTGAGTCGAAAGACTGGCCGATGGATTGGCCGCAACTTGTTCAGCAACTTGTACCATGCATTTGGTTCTTCTCTTGTCTCCAAATTGGCAATTGCCAAAATTAACTTGAGCCCATTGTTGTTCCGATTCCATGATTGACCTCCGTGAGTCAGTGACAGCTTTGCTTTCTTCGCTGCCCTCCCGCAGCATCCAACAGCCGTGCCTCATGCAACGACGACAGCTGATTTACGAAAACAAAAACCATTCGGGTCTTCCTATTCTCTAAGTTGTTTCTCCGAAACGACTTGCCAGTGCTACTACTCGATGCTGCCAACACCACCAAACTTCCCTTTTTAATCGAAACGTCATGGGCAAGGACAAGGCCTTAACCTGCCAGCAGACTTCGACCCAAATGTTGGATCAATAGAAAAAGCAAAAAATTCACAAGCAAAAACCCAAGCATTGCAAGAATTCGAGCAAACGAGAATCTATTCGTCGTTTCTCTAAAACTGGGATGGCAAAGGAGAATTCCGAAGGCTTCACCGAATTTGCGTCTTTCTTCGAAACAGACGAACAGCATGACCGACAAGTATATGATTCCGTTTATTGTTGCGAATGGAACGACTCCATAAACGAGATCAAATAGCACCACGTTTGCCAATACGGGCAGCAGAAGCAAGCAACCCAACAACTTGGTTTTGTCAAATATTAACAATACGGCTCCAACGCATTCGAATACACCAACCACCACTGGCACCGTCAAAGAATAGCTGAAGAACGCCCACATTAGTGTCATGCCATCAACTTCATTTATTGGTGTGTTCGTGCCCGAGAACGCATCTTGGAACTGCCAAGGTTTTGCCACGCCGTAGATGAAAATAAAAGGAGCCACAAAAAGCCTGAGACTCTTTTCATAGATCTTGAACATGCTGAACCTGCGAAATCAACTGGGAATCCGCATAGTTGTATTGTATCATTAAGAAACTCTGAATCCCCCGTATTCAATAGCTGGCTAACAATCGGATGCACGCGGCGGGTGGCCCGATCTCCGACGGCCGGATTGTGTCGACCGACGCGCAGTCGGTCACCTTCATGGCGAGGCAAGGGGAAACAGCCGGGGGTGATCCCAAGCAAGTCCCGATGACGCTTTCGCAAGTCGAGTTCACCCGTCGCTGGTGTTTGCATATGGCGGTTGGAGCAACACCCGCCGCGAGTCCTACCCGGAGAGGTTCGCCAAGCAGGTGGAGGCCAGTTTTCTGGCCCTGCCTACGGGGGCGACGGAATTCAATCCCGAAGACTTCGGGCGTTTCGAACTCGAACAGACCGAGCTCTCAGAAAAAACCGAACACTCGGAAAAGGCCCAACTCGACACGAACGAACTCCAGAAAAGGCGGTGTCCCAAGTGCCATTGCCGATTGATTCCGCAGAGGCTGATCGATAAACCAAGTTGGAGCCGGATCATGGATTCGCCCCACCGCCCGCACTGGAATGGGCACCGCAACCAGCGGCCACCCAAGAAAAACTGGCCAATTTCTCTCGTATCTGATACGATCAGCCAGTAAGTCGACCAGCCCGCGACAAAGTTCAACAGCACTTGCACTTGATTACTCAACATGGGTTCGATGTTGCAGAATTTAAACGCCCCGAATAGCGGGTCAAATCCCCGTCCTTTCGGATTCAAGTATCTTGCGCCATTCTGGTGGATCATCGCCCTGGCATTACCCGTAGCGACCGTTGGGCTCATCGGGATGCTCGAATTCGCCGGCCTCGGTATTTTGATATTGCTGCCGTTGGGATTAATGGGTGGCGAAGTCTTTGTCATCCGAAGCATCACTGGCACGACAGGCTATCGTGTTTGGTGTTGTTTCGCATATGCGTTTTACTTTGTTTGTACAGGTCTTATTTCAGCGCTGCTTTTTGCTATGTTCTACTACCCATTCGTCGAATCTTTCAATGATTTCGACGAATCGACGACGTATGACACTTTCGCAGAACTTCAAGATGATTTGCGTGTCCAAATCATGCCCTTTCCAACGATTGGAAAAGTCGCCTGTAACAAATTTAGAGCTTCTTTTCAGAATATTGAAAAATACGAAATACTCGGAGAAACGAGTCCAAGCAAGCTTTACGAGATGTTGTATGAAACATCCATCAAGGACAAGCAACTTGACGAAGATGGCGATGGCGAGGGCGAGACGGAGGCTTGTTGGTTTGAACTTGAAACGGGGAGTAGCCCATTCGAAATAAAAAATGCGCAGCCATTGAAGAATTTAGCGATGAGTGGATTTGGAAACGATATCGCTGAGGACTCTGGGGTTTTGCGACTCTCTGGCAGGATTGACGATTTTCACACAGAGATTGAAGTGAATTATTCCTCTTGGAAATACCGTATTCATATGTCGAGACCGATACGGACAGGGCCACTTTAGTGACCAGCGCTCAGCCTCGGTGTCCGTTTCATAGAGTCGTGCCATTCAGATGGTCGAGATTCCGTTGTGTGATTGATACAACACCTAATTGCCCGACACGGATACAATACACATGAAAAGACTTGATGATATCAGGCTTTCGAATGCAATTTTTGGCGACCGACGAGATCGCGCCGCCTGATAACCATCCGATCGAGATGGGGGCCGCATTGCTGCGGACCCCTCTCACAACACCTTGCATGCGGGTCCGCACCAGGCGTTTCCAAACTTGGGAGCAAGCGGTGTCCAGACTTCCAAGAGGCTTCCTAGTCCTGAGTTGGCCAAGTACCTGTTGTTGAGC
>JAHEAM010000530.1 GCA_024642765.1 Planctomycetaceae bacterium | reverse complement strand
CGAAAGCCCTTGAACTCGACGATTGGCGTGAGTTGATCCATCGCATGCGCAATCCCGAAACCGAAATCAGTATTGCTGTGGTTGGAAAATATGCCGAACACAAGGATGCCTACAAATCGATCTATGAAGCCATTGATCATGCTGGAATTGAACACCACGCACAGATTCGCGTCGGCAGCATCTTGAGTGAAGACATCGAACGTGAAGGCCCCGAAAGACTGCTCGCTGGTTACGACGGCATTTTGGTTCCCGGTGGTTTTGGCGAACGCGGAATCGAAGGCAAGATCGAGGCCATTCGGTTTGCTCGCGAGCGTCGAATACCCTTTTTCGGAATTTGCTTGGGCATGCAGTGTGCCGTTATCGAATTTGCCCGAAATGCGATCGATCTCGCGGATGCCAATTCGACAGAATTCAATCGCAACACCAAATATCCAGTAGTCTGTTTGCTCGATGAGCAACAAAATATTACGGACAAGGGCGGGACCATGCGTCTAGGCTCGCAAGAATCAGAACTCGTCAATGATTCGAAATCAATGGAGTGGTACGGGTCAAAAAAGATTAACGAGCGCCATCGCCATCGTTACGAATTCAACAATAGCTTTCGAAGTCAATTTGAAGCCCATGGGATGCTGATAGCTGGCACAAGCAAGAACAATACACTAGTCGAAATCGTCGAGTTGCCAGATCATCCTTGGTTCGTTGCTGTTCAGTATCATCCAGAATTCAAGTCGAAACCAACTGAATCGCATCCGCTGTTTTCTGGCTTCGTCCAGGCGGCAGTGCGACGTAGTTCGCGCGAATCGATGGTAACATCCGAAAACTAACTAGTGCGGCGTTCGCTAAAATAAATTCAGACACGACGGCCTTTTGAATTCGCCCGCAATGGCGGCGTTTTAGTGACGAGTGCGTCCGTCGCACTCAACGCAGCGTTTTAGTCTAGACAGGTGCACTTTAGTCTGAACAAGTGCTCCAGTTTTCTGAACAAGTGCACCACCGTCCTAGCATTTTTTTAATTCACACGTTTTTTTTCGGGGAATGTTTGAAATGTCGAAAGATCCTTCGGATTCCGAACCTAAAATCATTGTCGACGAAGACTGGAAATCGCAGGTCGCGCGCGAGAAGGCAGAGCAGCGCGCAAAAGAACGACGAGCGAAACGCGACGATTCCGGCGCAGAGGAAACGTTAGATGAAAACGGATTTCCGGTGCCGTCGTTTTCAATGTTGGTTTCAACCTTCGCGACTCAAGCCTTTGCCGGAATGGGCTTCATTCCGGATCCTGTTACTAATCAACCGAAAGTCAATCGCCCCATGGCGAAGCACTTTATCGACATGTTGGCTGTGCTTGAAACAAAAACGGTTGGCAACCTAACGGACGACGAAAACAACATGTTGCGAGATGCTCTCCATCAGTTGCGAATGGCTTTCGTGGCACCTTCGCCTGTTCCGCCAAAAACCGCGGAGCCAGCCAACAAGTCGACTATCGAAATCCCTAATCAATGAAAATTTGGCGATAGTCTAGTTTTTATCGGACGCCTTGCGGCGTGGTTTGAGCTGCATGTGCAAGTAATTAGCTCGTTCAATATTGCGCTGCGACGTGCTTTCAATCGTGCGGGTTAGCTTTTGCAAATGCGCTGGTTGCATTTGCACAAACAACTTGTTGACCGTTGCAATCTCAAGGTCATCGATTAGCCCCAAGTTGATGCCCATTCGAACTCGAGAAAGCAAATGCATGGCTTCTTCACTGCTGATCTGCTGTGCGTTTTGCAGGGTTCCATAAGCCCTGCTGACTTGATCGAAAAGGTCATGGTGATTCTCGTTGAGCAAGAAATCGCGAGCCTTGCGTTCGTAGTTCAAAAGTACGGGGACAACTTCACAGACGCGGCGTACCAAATCGTCTTCTGTTTTGCCCAGCGTGATTTGATTGCTGACTTGGTAGAAATCGCCGAGAGCTTGTGAGCCCTCCCCATGCAAGCCGCGAACAACCAAATTGATACGATTCAAACTTCGAAACGCTTTGTCGATTTGCTGCGTGATTACAAGAGCGGGAAGGTGCACCATCACACTGACCCGCATCCCGGTGCCAACATTAGTCGGACAAGCGGTCAGGTAACCAAGCCTTTCGTCGAATGCATAGTTGACTTGGGATTCGATCAAGTCGTCGATTTGGTTAATCGTCTTCCAAGCGTTTTGCACATCTAGGCCGCTTTGCATGACTTGAATTCGCAAGTGATCTTCTTCGTTAATCATCACGCTGTGGCGTTCTTGTGTGTCGATCGCAACCGTGCGAGCACCTTCACCATCGGCAAGTTCACGACTGATCAATTGGCGTTCGACTAGCAATTGCCGGTCCAGCTCATCGAGCTGTGCCACGTTAATAAACTCCAAGGAAGCTAATCGGGAATCACGCAACATTCTTTCGCGGATGTTGGCCTCGATATTTGCACGATCGATATCGGAACAACGGCGCACGAATGGGAAATCGGCTAGGTTCCGAGCCAATCGTATCCGAGTGCTCATAACGATATCCGATTCGGGCCCGCTCCCACGGAGCCATTCGCCCATGACTTGTACGAGTGACTCAATTCCCACGTTGCGTTGCCTCCTCGTGCTTTTTGATTTGATCGCGCAACGACGACGCGGATTCGTATTCTTCGTTTTCAACGGCCTCACGCAGTTGTCGTCGCAACCTGATGATTTCGGTTGCCAACTCTGCCGACATCGTTGCTTGTTTCGGGCGTTTGCCTGCGTGTTTCGAGCTCCCATGAACATTTAGCAGCAAGGGTTCAAGTTCTTCTGCAAAAAACTGGTAGTCGTGAGGACAGCCCAATCGCCCGACTTGGCGGAACTCAAAAAAAGAAATGCCGCAAACTGGACAGCTCTTTCCGTCCAGTTCGCG
>JAHEAM010000088.1 GCA_024642765.1 Planctomycetaceae bacterium | reverse complement strand
TTTTATCGAGTTTTTGTTGAGGGCCGAGGACTCCTTCAACTGTTTAGTCGCATCGATCTGAACTTGAGAATACCTTTGGAGATTTGATTTGTTTTCAACCAGCCATTTGTCTTCTAGCTTGACAAATTTTCGGAAAGCCTTTACTTGCAAAAGGTCAATTTCGGAAATGGGTTTCCTAAACTGTTCCTTTTCGGAGATTATTGCACCCTCTAATATGCCGAAAGAAACGGATAGTGGCGTATGAATCAAGATTGAGCCCGAGTCTTGTTGTGCAAAAACGGCACTCGACTCAATCGCTTGTAAGAGAACCAGTAAGAGAATTGGGAGCTTGTTAATGCGTTTCTTTAGGAACCAAGCGACGCGAACGAGTCCAACTAGCATCACGTCACAAACAATCCACATTAGGGCCACCTCAATGCGTCCTTCCGCTCATTTGCAAGGAATCTACTTTTCAGCCTTTAACTTCGTTTTCGAGAATGCCGAGATCTCTATCGAGGCGTCGCCGAAGCCTGTGTCAGTGAATGTGACGTGGACCTCGGATTCTCCATTGATGAGCGTAAAGTTGCCGACGACGGATTCGTTCACATTCGTCGTGGACCTCCAGCCATTGCCATCAATCGACTTGAGCCATGCCGCGACGACGCTTTTGGCCTTACCCATTGCCAAGCCGTAAACGATTCTTTGCTCTGATTCGTCAGTGATTTTTGCCCCTGCAGGTGTAGGGCAGGAAAAGGTCTTGGTCTTCGCTGCTTCCATCTTATCGGTAGCATCGTCGGCAGCTTTTTTCTTTAAAATTGCTGCCTTAGCCAAGCGTTCGATTTCTTTGACTTGAGCCGCAGTCTGGAAAACGACAGTGGTTTGGGTTTTACCAGCTACGTTTTTGAATTCCATTTCGATCAAATCCAAATTTGGCTGGCGGAAAATTAGGTGATCAAAAAAGTCAATCTTGAACGGCTCATCCGTTGTTGTTTTCCAACCTTCTTTTGCTAACGCTTTTTTATAGAAATCAATAACGTCGTTTTGAGACTGCCGGCTTTCAAAAAAAAGTGATTTAGTGGAATCGCTGTACTGGGAGTTTTCGGCGTCCAGTGGGCAGGGCAAATCAACGGACATCAACGCGGCACTGAATTGGATCACTGTTTTGTCGTCTTGGGCAGGTGCAGCACTGATAAATGCCTGGACCCGCGTGGCATTTTGTTTCACAAAAAAGCCAACCGTCGTGTTGCCGTGTTCCTGCCAACCAGCATCGAGAAATCGTTTGCGACATTCTGCAGCAGTTTGTTCGACGGACAAATCGGTACGATAGGCCGCGACGACGCTTGTCGCATACAACGTTTCACAACCGTCTGGTCGAGGCAAATTGTCGAGTCGCACATTGCTATGATTTTGGATCGTGACCGTTGCCGACTCTGGTTCGGGACCCGGCATTACGGAAAGGCTCAACACATAGCCATCACGTTGCATCGTTGCGCTTGCGTACGATTCCGTGATTATGGCATCGCCATCTTCCTGCCATTGTTGGGCTTTAAGTAGTTTTTGAATTTCTTTGGCAACTGCAATCACACCGCCTTTTGACGTGTAGTTTTGTCCAGCGATTTCTCGGTAATTTATTCTCGGCTCGTCACCAACCAGCGGAAATTGAGAAAGATCCAAGACAGATTGGGCCTGGGCAACCGTGGATGGTTCTTGAGCTGCTTCAATCTTTTGATTTGTATTGAAAGCAAGAAGTGTAACCGTCGAAATGTAAATTGCAAAAACGGACCGGCCAAACAAATTAGAAAAACAAGATCGCAACATATTTACCCTGCGAATTATTCTGCATGACTAAAAATGGACTCGAATTGAATATCCTATTATCGTTTCAAGTTGATACGTTCACAACTTGGGGCTAGGCCGTTATTCAGAAATTGTTAGAGAGTAGGGTGCGTCGGGACGCACGCTAAGGTTAGTGCCAGCGTCCAAATGGGGCGCTTTATGCAATTGATCGCCTGTTCTACTCAACCTGTTGACTCGCTAATCTATAGGGGCCATTAATTTTTACTTGCAAACGGGGCGTTTTATGATTGTTGTTCGGCCGGGGGCGTTGAGTCACGGGGAGTTATCGGGTTTTTACTTCACGGCACAACCCATCGAGCTGCATCCCGATTGTTGGGCGAATGTCGAGCGATCGATGCAGGTCGTTCGTTCGTTGATCGAGCAGGGCAAAACAGTCTACGGCCTGAACACGGGGTTTGGGTTGCTGGCGAATCAAAAGATCTCAAAAGACAAACTTGCCCAGCTCCAGGTCAACTTGGTCCGCTCGCATTCGGCCGGGTGTGGCGAGTTGTTACCTGACAACGTCGTGCGTTTGATCATGTTGCTCAAGCTCTCGAGCCTAGCCCGCGGTTACTCCGGCGTGCGCCGCGACGTGATCGAACTTTTAGTGGCGATGCTCAACGCGGATATTTTGCCCTGTATTCCGGCCAAGGGATCAGTGGGCGCAAGTGGTGACTTGGCTCCGCTCGCGCATATGAGTTTGGCGTTGATTGGCGAAGGCCGCGTGCGTCTCAAAGGCATCGAGTCCAACGCGGCAGAAGTGCTGAAGGCCCAACATCTTCAACCCCTAACGCTTGGTCCGAAAGAAGGTCTCGCACTGCTGAACGGCACACAGGTCTCCTCGGCACTTGCACTCGCAGCACTTTACGAAAGTGATCGAACATTTCGTTCGGCGGTTGTCACGGGCGCGATGACCGTCGATGCGGCCATGGGCAGTGACACGCCCTTCGATCCGAGAATTCATGAGATTCGAAATCATCCGGCCCAAATCGATTGCGCCGCCATGTACCGCAAACTGCTGGCTGGTAGTGAGATTCGCGATTCGCATCGTGATTGTTCGCGCGTGCAGGATCCCTATTCGCTGCGTTGCCAACCACAGGTCATGGGAGCGTGTTTGGAGTCGTTGCGGCATGCGGCCGATGTCTTGTTGCGTGAGGCCAATGCCGTTTCGGATAACCCACTGGTGTTTGACGACGATCAATCCATGTTGTCCGGTGGGAATTTTCATGCAGAGCCGGTTGCGATTGCTGCCGATTTGATGGCGATTGCGATTGCCGAGATTGGAGCGTTGTCCGAGCGACGAATGGCGTTGTTGATTGATCATCATTTGAGTGAGCTGCCTCCGTTTCTGGTCAACGAAGGCGGCCTCCATTCGGGATTCATGATACCGCAAGTCACCTCAGCTGCGTTAGCGAGCGAGAACAAGCACTTGGCGAGCGCGGTCAGTGTCGATAGTTTGCCGACGAGTGCCAATCAAGAGGATCATGTAAGTATGGCGACGTATGCCGCGCGGCGTTTGTTGACGATGGTTGATAACACCAACACAATTCTAGCCATCGAACTGTTGGCAGCAGCACAAGGCATCGATTTTCGCAATCCGCTCAAAACGAGTGGCCCGCTGCAAGTTACGCACGATCGCGTTCGGGCATTGGCCCCGTTCTTTGATCAAGACCGGCCCTTTCATCTTGACATTGAAGCCGTCAAATCGAAAGTGATTGCACAACAGCATGATTTTGATTTGGGAAGCACATTCCAATAATGGCTATTTGGCAGTGCGAATCGATTTCACGATGAGTTCGATACCAGAAACGGGCGCCATAGTCAGGTTGCGACGATGAACAGGTTCAACGCTCGGAGCGTCGGGTGGCAATTCGAAGTGGAATCGTCGTAGCCAAGTGATCAAAGCAATTTTCATTTCCATCAACGCCATGGTCGCGCCGATACAGCGCCGAACCCCGCCTCCAAACGCCAGGAATTCATACGGCTTGAACGAGTTGCGGCTCCAACGATCTGGATCAAATAGTTTGGCGTCCGAATAAATCTCTTCATCGTCGTGAACAATACACGTGAGAATGGCGAGATTGGAATTCGCCGGCAAGGTCAGTTCCACCAATTCGATGGGTTTGTGAACGACCCGAATAAAATCCGCAACAATTGGATTGAGGCGGAGTGCCTCGTTGCAAATCCCATCCAAAAGCTCTGACCGCAGTAGCACGTCAAGATCGTAAGTCGAATCAAGTTCTTCGCGCAGTCGTCTCTCGACGTCCGGGCTGCGATGTAACCACGACATGGCCCAGGCAATTGCGATTTGAGTCGTTTCATGGCCAGCAAACAATAAAGTCGTGAGCTGGTCTCGAAGTTCGCTATCGCTGAGGCGCTGTCCATCGTTTTCTTGCGGAGCAAGCAACATCGACAAGATGTCGAATCGACTATCGGTATTTGATCGGCGCATTTCGATTTGTTCATTCAGCATTTGCAGGAATAGCTGTTTTTGTTTCAAGAATCGATTCCAAGACGGATTCCAATTGCTTTGAAATAGTTTCGTGAAAACGAATATCGGACGGAAGCATTCGATGTAGCTCTTGATCGTCGATTTGAAACGCTGGACTGTCGTTTGCTCCTGAACGCCAAAGACGACTTGAATGATCACATCCAGTGAATACTCCAAGCTGAAATCCATCATGCGAACACGGTCGCCGGGTCGCCATTGCGCTGAAATGCGATTGGCAATATCCTGCATTTTCGACACATTGTTCCGCAATGCCTCTCCACGAAATGGAGGCGTCAATAGCGCTCTCGCTTGCTTGTGTGCTTCACCTTCAATCAGCAGAACAGAATGTTCGCCAATCAATGGTTTGGCTGTCGCCACAGCGAAAGGGGCGATTTCATTGTGTTTCGCCGCGAGTATTCTGCGAATGTTTTCTGTGTTGCTGGTCGCAACAACATTTCCGTTGAGTGCCTTGACCAGAAACGTTTTCCCGTAACGTTTGCTCCAATTGGAATAGGTGAGGTAGGGGTCCTTCATGAGCCGATATGTCGGTAAAAAGCGACCGGCCGGGCCCGCAAGTTTGAATTCTTGGTTGTGTTGATTTGTCATTTTGTCATTCGTATTTTCGATCCCTATTATCATAGCTTTGAATGGCGTCACAACCAATCACATTGATTTGGATGCGCGCAACCCGAGTGACCTTCGAAATGAATTTTTAAATTTCAAAAAAACAAAAAGGCTGCTGAACCATCTACAACAATGCTTGCTGTAGAATGTGATTTCGTTGTCACGATTCAGAGAAATTTGAGGGGAGCAGAATGCTATCTCAATTGTTTGCGCGCAAAAGCGTTGATGTCCAAAAGGACCATGGATTGAAACGCGTTTTGGGTCCGGTTGAATTGACGTTGTTTGGAATCGGGGCAATCATTGGCACCGGAATCTTTGTATTGACTGGGACGGCGGCAGCCGGATCACCAGGGCACTTGGGAGCTGGGCCGGCGATCATCATCTCGTTTATTGTCACCGCGGTGGCATGCGGATTTGCGGCACTATGTTACGCCGAATTCGCTGCCATGGTTCCTGCGTCAGGCAGTGCATACACTTACGCCTACTCGTCGTTCGGAGAATTGGTCGCATGGATCATTGGGTGGGATTTGATTTTGGAATACGCAGTGGGCAACATCGCGGTTGCCATTGGTTGGTCGGGATACCTCAATTCCGTTTTTCATCATTTTGGAATTCACTTGCCCGCTTGGTTAACAGTAGATCCTATGACGGCTAATCAATTGGCCGGTATGTCGGCGGAGGTTGCGGGCGCGGCAAACATTTCGATGGATCAGGTTGAATTGGCGCAACAGGCAATTGCGAACGCGCCGAATATTGGTTTCCCAATTATCTTCAATTTGCCCGCGGTGTTTATTGTGTTGTTCGTCACTGCTCTGTTGGTCTATGGCATCAAGGAAAGTGCTCGTGTTAATGCGGGGTTGGTTGTTTTGAAGTTGGGTCTGATCGCGTTGTTTCTTTGGTTTGGACTTAAGTATATCGATTATGAAACGAATTGGCATACGTTTGCTCCCAATGGTTGGAAAGGTATTATGACTGGGTCGGCATTGATCTTTTTTGCCTACATCGGGTTTGATGCGGTAAGCACAACGGCTGAAGAGGCGAAGAATCCGCAACGCGATTTGCCAATCGGGATGATTGCCTCACTCATCATTTGCACGGTGTTGTATATTGCCGTGGCAGCCGTGCTGACAGGTATGGTTCCGTTAGGAGTTTTGAACAACGAGAAACCAGTTGCCGCTGCCTTGAATGCTGTAGGCGAAAACAATGTAGCGACCTTAATTTCACTGGGTGCAGTCCTGTCCATCACAAGCGTCTTGGTTGTGATGCAAATGGCGCAAACAAGAATTTTTTATGTGATGAGTCGCGATGGATTGCTGCCCAAATTTTTGAGTCACGTTGATCCACGATTTGGAACGCCAATGATTTGTACCGTTTTGACGGGGGTGGTCGTTGCGATCCCGGCAGCACTGATCGACATTGGTGCGGCGGCTGAATTAACAAATATCGGGACACTGTTTGCATTTGTGTTGGTGGCTGGCGGCGTGCTGATGCTGCGAAAGTTGGAGCCGAACAAGAAGCGAGGATTTCGCGTACCGTTTGCGCAGTTGGTTTGCCCCGCGTGCATCTTGATTTGTTTGTATTTGATGTTCAGTCTACCGGGGTTGACTTGGATTCGTTTTTTCGTGTGGATGGCCATTGGAGCGGTGGTGTACTTTTGCTACGGTTTTCACCACAGCAAATTGCATCAAGAGAATCGCGCGTTGCCAAACGAGTACGATCAGTAGTTTCTGCCTGTGCGCGAGTAAGCATCCCCTTTTGTAAGACGAAATTTTCTTGATAGTGTGCATTTCCTAAACCAACAAAAACGAAAGTCTCATTGCGATGTCTGAACTGCCTCCCTGTCCAGTTTGTTCTGGCGAATTTACCTATCAAGATGGGCCGTTATTGGTGTGTCCGACGTGTGCCCATGAATGGACGCCTGTTGATGAAAATGCAATCGATGAAAACGCCGTCAAGGACTCGAACGGAAACGTCCTTCAAGACGGTGATTCAGTGATCGTGATCAAGGACCTCAAAATCAAAGGCTCATCGCAAGTTGTCAAAGGCGGCACTAAGGTCAAAAATATTCGTATCGTTGATGGCGACCACGACATCGATTGCAAGATTGACGGTATCGGGGCAATGCAATTGAAATCGGAATTTGTCCGCAAGGCTTAAACCTTCTTTCGCAATTGCAGGCTCGTTCATTTTAAATGGAACGTCGCAAGTCGTCCGGTGTCGTGTAACTCGGCAGGCTCGCGTCAAAAAGAAACGTTTCATTCCGCAAAGGTATCGGAACCTATCCGAATTGAGAACTCCGTTTGGCCAGTTGCGTGCAATAGCTTGCCAATTTTTTCGGCAACTATTTTGTTCAGCGATGAGTTTAATTTTATGACGGAATCCGGACGATTCTTCTTGAGCGTCCGGTGTTCGGGTAAAAGTTGAAAGACGTTCGCGTCGAATTCATTTGCGACCTGCGTTCCGGTTGTTGTAACTCTATCTTCTTGTAATGCCTGTAATGCCTCGAAAAGTTCATCGTCGATTTCCATTTCCAAAGCCGTTTGACTTGCGTTGATTCGATTGATCGCAGAGTTTGCACGTTTGCTGGAAAAAATTGCTTCAACGCGTTCGATTTCACGTGCGATTTGATCACGAAGTTCAGCAGGGCGTACGACGGGATCGCGAAAAGTGACACTCCATGCCGTCCCGGAAAACTCACCCGACAATTTTCGAATTGCTGTTCCTTGACCTTGGTTTGCAAAGGGTAATAGATCGCGGGGAGTATTCATCCAAACCACTGCTGCTAAAACGACCAGCACCAATCCCGACAACCAATCCATGGATCCGAACCGGTCATTGCGCCCATGGGAACGAATAAACCCAAGTAAGGCACCTGTTGGACAACCAAACCGACAATAGGCTTGGGGTAAAAAGTACGAAGCAACCAATCCGCTGATGGCGATCGAAGTCGACGCCCAAACCGTACATCTCAGTGCCCACGCGTCGAAGGGTTCCCAGGTAGACAAGTCAACATGCGTTGCGATCACGGAAGACAGAATTGCGGCCACAAGCAAGAAGTTCGGCAATGCCCTTGCGACTCGGTTCAACCGTCTGGGCAAATGTAGCTTTCGCGAATTCAGTCGCCCAACCCATTCCTGAACCATTCCATGCGGACAGATTTGTTGACAATAGAATGGTTGTTTTGTTAGCCAAGGGACGACTAGGGCAACCACCGCCAAAACAACCAGAGTTGGCGCGAGCTGGAATGGAATTCCATTGCGAGCCCAGCCAACCAATAATGACATCGACAACAAATCTGTCAACACAATTGCGAAAACGACGACCACGATAATTTGCCAAACACGCCGAAGCCAACGCACATGACGCAAGCGTGTGAACATCATTGCCAGTGCGCCTAAAATCACAAACCCTAGAGCTACGTTTCGTATAAGGCCAGGATTCGGAAAAGGAATCGTGGCGGACAAGCGTTGTACATCGGCAATCGCGCGGCGACGAATGCCCTCGGCCAACCCGTAACTTGTTTGCGTGGCTCCGGAAACACCCTCGATGCCACTTGCCTCTAGTTTCAAAATTGCCCAATTGGCAAGCGAAGGTTCGCACAGTTGTTCCAAGTATTGTGGATTGTCACGGACGCGAGCGACATAGTCGGGTGTATCAAAACTGTTGCGAATCGCAACTTTCAAAATGGTTTGTTGATCGCGATCAATAGCGAGAAGAGCGTCGGTCGGACCACGGTAGCCCTGGATGTTATCCGCGATTGGAGAGGTTCGTAGCAAATATCCGAGAGTTGTTTCTGTCCGGTCAAACAGTGTTGCCCAACCTAGCTTTGGTACATCGAATCGAAGGTCGACACAACTTGGAAAAAACTGTTTTGCCTCATCAAGAGTTAGCGTTCGTGGAAATCGCAACGATGGGGAATCCCCCGTCACTCGGCGGATGACCGACTCGAGCATGGCACGGCTGGTAAGTGTCGAGCCGCTCACGCCATCAAATGGCGGCTGCAAATCGATTTTCGGCTGCCAGCCGCGAAACGAGTCCCAAAACCTGAGGGATTGCCGAACAGCTTGGACGTGCGATTCGGTGTCCAGACTCGACAGCAGAACTACTTGTCGAATCGAGCCATCGTGATGCAATCCGACCAATAGATCGCTTGGTCCCGAGTAGCCGATCAAGTCATTGCATTCGGGCGCTGTCCGCAGGATTGTGCCAATAGGAATGTCGTCGTCTATAAGCACTGTGAACGAATTAGCAGGTGACTTTCGCCATTCAAGTCGCGTTGCTTCTGGGAAGATTCTCTGGGCGTCAATCAACGAGACGCTTTCATTCAATTCTGATTTAGAATTTGCAACCTGACCGGCCCACCAAATCAACATGGCAAACAACGCCACAATCGTCAAACGAAATAGTCGGATTGCAAAAAGTTGCGACGGTGAAACAGGTGAAATTCGATTGGGTGAAGCATCCAAGATTGGCAAAGCGGTGTAGTGGAACTGCCGAGGGTCCTGCGCTTTGTTTGTATCGGTTGGTTTCATTGATGCATTGAGCGGAAGAGACTGCGCGAAAGATATCGAGCGGAAGATATCGAGCGAGCTGGACAGTCAGCCGAAGACGCTTGAGAGCGCCTTGCGGCTGTCTGTGCAAATCAAAACGTGCTGGAAACTTGCCTTACTCGAATTTACTTGATTTCGAATTTGATCAACGCGTTCTTGTCTTTGATGTAAACAAAATTTTCTGAGATAACGGGATAGGCGTAGGTTCCGCCATCAGCGACCTTGTATTCGGCCAATAATTCGAATGAACTTTTGTTGGGCTTGAAAACCACGAGTGTACCGATAGGTGACAATGCGAATAGGGCGTCGCCGGCATCGACGACAGAGCCATAGCCACCTCCGCCACCACCAGCTCGTCCACCTCGTCCACCACGCCCACCGCCACGTCCGCCTTGAGGAGGGCTGTCGAGGCCTTGGCCTTCAGCGCGTTGCGGTCGGTCGCTTTGGGGCCTTTCGGTGCTGGGAGCAGCGGCCGTCATGGCTGAGGTCCATGTCGTATGTCCGTCACCCAAGTCAACACAAAACAATTCGTTTTGATTCGAAATTCCAAAGGCTAGTCCATCGTGAATCACAGGTGTGTTGAACTGCAAGCTGGTTTCATCGTTTCGCCAGTCTTGTTTTGTCGAAATTTTTCCGTCGGCAGTTGAAACCAAGTACGCAGTGGCTCCACGATTGGGGCCGGCGACGATGATCGTTTCGCCATTGATGACGGGCGTCGTCGCATTGTAGCGGCCTTGTTGATACTCGGTTTTCCAAAGTTCCTTGCCATCAGTTGCATTTACCACGACCAATTCATTTTCGGTCACTGCTACAATCGCTTCGACATCACCGAATTTTGTTGTGGCCGGCGAAGCATAGCTCGGTCCGCCGCCTTGCCAATTCCACTTCACTTTTCCGTCGGAGATATCGAATCCCACGATTCCACCTTTTTCACCGGCACCCAATTGCACAATGCACATGTCCGACAAAACGATTGGTGAACTGGAAGTGTTAAAACGAGGGACTTCGCCTTCGTAATCTTCGTTCCGCCAAAGGAGTTTTCCACCTGCGGCATCGTAGCAAGACACGATGCCATGAACACCCACGACGATGACTTTGCCACCTGCAATTGCGGGCGAGCAACGCGGGCCTTGGAAACCGCCAGCCGGTCCCGAGATTCCGCGAGCTTCATACGAGTCTTCCCAGACGGTCTTGCCATTGCTGGTATTTACGCACTTGAGGACTTCCTTCCCATCCAAACGCGCGAAGACGTAGAGATGATCGCCGACTATGGAAGGAGTTGCGACTCCAT
>JAHEAM010000529.1 GCA_024642765.1 Planctomycetaceae bacterium | reverse complement strand
CCGATTAGCGACGCGATCTTTCCAGCCTTCACAATTCGTTCAATGTCGCCCGTCGACAAAGCCAACTCAAACGTCTCGGGATACTTGTCACACATTTTGTGGACAAGATCTATCTGTTCCATCGTGGTGACCAATGCCGTCGCATTGTCCCGAGTACTAGCAGGAACAAACACGCTCCAAAACTGAACCTTCACGCCGCCAGCTTTCAAACGCGGAATATCCGTTTGCAATTCTGTAGTCTGTGAAATATCGATTCTCTCAAACGATGATCCTGCGCTGGTACGTAGTGCCCACGGCAAATCGTTGTGGCCATCCCATAACATGCCCGACTGATGGATCTTAACTGCCTCAGGGCTGACCTCGACATGATATTCTTCCGGTGAATCAACTTTTTGTTTGTCGTTTGTGACCCCGTCCTTGGCAGACGCGTCTTGACCCACCAAGCGACCTTGACTCAAAAGTCCGATCGTAACCATCATCGCAATGAATAATCTCATGCCGCAACCTGACCTTCATTCAAAACCAATTTCCGAACTCCTACTCACGAAACAGTTCGCCGAACCAAATAGTTTACCAGACCGTTTAGCCTTTCGCGACGGAACACGTCATAGCGGATTGCGGGAAAGCCTCATGTCCTCAACAATCTAGTTTTCCCTCGAAAGTACTTTTTTAACAAATCCATGCCGATCTCGAAAATCATTCAACCTATCAATCGCCCAATCAACGGCATCGTTCAAACACCAGGATCGAAGAGCATCTCGAACCGAGCGATGCTACTGGCAGCAATGGCAAATGGAGATTCGAAACTCCATGGTATTCTACATTGCGATGATACCTTGGTCATGCTCAACGCCTTGAAACAAATTGGCGTCGACATCGTTGTCGATTGGGAACGATCCTTCTGTACTGTCCAAGGTGCCGGTGGGAAATGGCCCGTTCAAAAGGCGACCATCAATGTCCAAAACAGTGGAACTTCAATACGCTTCCTGACTGCAGCACTAGCCATGACGGGAGGTGATTTCTTGCTTTCGGGTACGCCGAGAATGCATGAACGCCCAATCAAAGACCTAACCGACGCGCTCGTAGCACTAGGTGCCGATGTTCAAACCACAACGTCAGGAAAGTTCCCTCCCGTTCAAATCAATCGCAATCCAGCCGTTGGCGGCAGCGTAAAAGTGCGGAGCAACCTGTCGAGTCAATATTTGAGTGCCCTATTGATGGCTGCTCCATTGGCTCGCAAACCCGTTCAGATTTCCGTTGAGGGCAATTTGGTTTCTGAACCCTATGTTGCGATGACTCTAAAAATGATTGCCGAATTCGGAGTCACGGTCGAATCGAAGCAGAAAAACACTTTTACAATCGAGCCTCATTGTTACACGGGGCGTGACTACACAATTGAGCCAGACGCTTCAGCAGCAAGTTATTTTTTCGCGGCGGCCGCGATCTGCGGCGGATCGGCTACAGTAAAAAACCTCTCCAAGAGTTCTATTCAAGGCGACATACAATTTGTTGAAGTCTTGGAACGCATGGGTTGCCGCGTTATCTGGGGAAGTGACTCGATCGAAGTCTTCGGTCCAGCTGTTCGTGGGGTCGATGTCGATATGAGCGAGATTAGCGATACTGTTCAAACGTTGGCAGCCGTTGCACTTTTTGTTTCGGGCGAAACGACGGTCCGAGGTGTGGCGCACAATCGAGTCAAGGAGACAGATCGCATCGGCAATCTTGCCATTGAATTGCGAAAACTTGGGGCAGTCGTTGAAGAATTTGCCGATGGACTTCGCATCACGCCTGGCAAATTGCAAGGAACCAAAATCGACACTTACTCGGATCATCGGATGGCAATGAGCCTCAGCCTCGTAGGCCTTAAAGTCCCAGGGGTTGAAATCAACGATCCCGAATGTGTTTCAAAAACCTATCCCGGTTTCTTCGCAGATATGGAGTCCTTTGTTGAATCGTAACCAACAGTTGTCGGTATCTCGTCGGTCAGTGCTGAAAAGCAATCAGGAATCATCTTAATGGCAAACATTTTTCATCTGGCATTCAAAGTCAAAGATATTGAAAGCACGAAAGCGTTTTATCACGGGATCTTGGGCTGTGCCTTAGGCCGTGAGACCGCGCATTGGGTGGATTTCGACTTTTTCGGGCATCAACTTTCGGCACACGTTTCCCAACAACTCTCTCCGCTTGACTATTGCGGCAAAGTCGACGAGGTGATGGTACCAATTCCGCATTTTGGTTGCATTTTGGACCACGCCACTTTCGTTCGTATCCAAGAAACACTCGAACGGCATAAGATCGAATTCGTCGTCGCCCCTCAGACTCGATACCAGGGCTTGCCCGGCGAGCAGCGAACCATGTTCATTCTGGACTACAGTAACAATCCACTCGAGTTTAAATCGTTTTCTCGGGACCAAGAAGTCTTCAGTTAGAATCGATTGCGATCGCTCCAGGCAATTCAAAACATGCCATTTCAAGATCACTACGGACCACCAAAGTTGTGCCAGCTAATGCAAACGTGTTCCAACATTTGCCGGAAACAGAATCGTGTTGGCCGAGTAATCGATAGCTTTTGGGATCAGCCGCAACCAACAGCAGCCCACCTGATTCGCGTTGTATCAACAATTTGTCGCCAACCAATAGCATCTGCCCGTTTCCGACATTTGATCTCTCATTCCAGCACCGCTCCCCGCTCGATAAATCGACACACTCCAGAAATCCGTCTGAAATCCCATAAGCGTGCCCATCAAAGATCACGGGGCTCGAAAATTTCGTCCTTAAACTGCGGGGGCTTTTGAATTTCTCAACAGCTTTCAGTTCATTGCCGTTTCGTTCAATTAGCAACTCAACAAACCCAGCGGCATACCCATTGCTTAACATCACATGGTCATCGGTCACGACA
>JAHEAM010000528.1 GCA_024642765.1 Planctomycetaceae bacterium | reverse complement strand
TCTCTTGGCAAACGAACAATAGCAAGGAGTTTTGCACCTATCTAGCATGGCGCCTATTGTCCTTGATCTCAAAAAAACTCCCGATCCACGAGATGCGATCCATCGCGCTGTCGAAGGGTTTGCCGCTGGACAAATCGTCGCGATGCCGACCGAGACAGTATACGGTATTGCGGCCAGTGCACTTCTGGTTGAAGGTGTAGAACGCCTACATAGGCTAAAGAATCGCCCTCAGACAATGCCCTTGGTTTTCTTGGTTAAGAGCTATGATGACGCCCTCGATTACGCCCCCGACATGAGTATGATGGCTCGCAGGATGGCGCGGAAATGTTGGCCCGGCCCCCTGATGATTTTGGTTCCTGGACCTCATCCGGATAGTGTGATTTCTAGGCTACCCGAACGTGTCCAAGAACTGTGTGAGTTAAATGGTTTTATTGGAATCCGCGTTCCTGCCGAGAATATTGCGATAGAAGTACTCCGCCTCAATGCAGGCCCTGTTTTGATGTGCAATTCGGGAACAAACGAATTTGAGCCAGCGGCGAATGCACAAGAACTGATGCAATGCGCAGGCGATTCGGTCGATATTGTTTTGGACGGCGGCCCCTGTCGTTTTGCTCGACCATCGACCGTGGTTAAAATAGTTGGTAACGATGTCGACATCGTTCGGCGCGGTGTCTTGGACGAAAGGGCTTTGAAACGAATGAGTGACGTGAATATCTTGATTGTTTGCACCGGAAACACGTGTCGTAGCCCTATGGCAGAAGGCCTGTTGAAAGGCCGATTGGCAAAACTCGCAGGTTGCGATTTTGCAAGCCTTTCGGATTCTGGCTTTCATGTCGAATCGGCTGGCATCGCGGCGATGCCTGGTGGGGGCGTTAGCACTGATGCCGTTCATGCACTGCAGGCATTCAATATCGATATCTCCAACCACTCAAGCCAACCCGTCACTGAAAGACTTGTTCAACAGGCTGACTTGATACTCACGATGACAAACACTCATCGCATGGCGATCCTTGCCCAATGGCCGCAAGCGGCTGGGCGCACGTTCACATTAGCAAACAATACTGATGTCGCTGACCCAATTGGAATGCCGGCAGAATACTACACCATGTGCGCTGAACAAATCGATAAACATTTAGATAATTGGATTAACGAAAATCCTATTTTCAAACCTGAATCTTGAAGCTCGGAGGAAAGATGACCGTCGCAATTGGAAGTGACCATCGCGGTATAGAGCAACGCAAATGGGTCGCTGACGAGTTGCAAATCCTGGGGTATGCAGTTATTGACTTAGGCACTCACAGCACCGAATCTTGTGATTATCCTGACATTGCCGAAGTCGTTGCCAGGCAGGTTGCAACGGGCGCGGCGAATCGTGGCGTGTTGATTTGCGGAACTGGTATCGGTGTTTCAATCGCCGCCAACAAGGTCGACGGGATCCGTGCAGCGGTCTGTCACGATCTACGAACCGCCGAATTGAGTCGCCGACACAACGACGCAAATATACTGTGCTTGCCCGGCGATACCATGGATGAGCGTCAATTCAAAGAAACGGTCAATCTTTGGCTAAAAACCGAATTCGAGGGTGGTCGCCATCAACGCCGAGTGGACAAAATTGCCGCTATTCAACATGGTGGCTGAACTTTTTTCTTTGCCTTGTTAACCGAGATTTCGCATTCAAGTGAAATCCATTTTTCTAAAATTCAAAACCTATGGATCATTTTTCCAGATTTTTTTCTCATTGCCGCATGTTGATAACGTTAGGTTGACTGTTTCCTGCTAATCTCCGTCGAATGAACCCCGCGATCCAAGCCAAAACGATTCCAAACAGGTAGATCCAGCTGGCGATCAAGAGGCCTGGCAAAAGCAACAAGTAGGCGCCTGCAAACAAAATTTTCTCTCCCGGCTCCGCAATCGCCGCACCGACCCCATATTGCATTTCGAGCATCATACCCCCTGCGAGAATACTCGAAATTAATACGATCGCAAACGCAGTCGCCAATTTACCGAACTGGCGGGCCAGGTTCCAACGCACCATCGCATTCGCGAAAATCCAAACTGGTGTCGCATAAATCGCCATGAATCCCAAAAGCCAAGCTGGCGTTTCCCCACCCGAACGAATTGCCGCTCGCGGAAAGGGCGACAAAAGAAAAACAAACGCCATCGCCGCGATTGCGATACATAACATCATGCTGCGAATGCTCCACCGACGCCGTCGAATCATGTTTCGAACGTGCCAAATTGGAATGATAATGAGCACTAGCGAGCCGATACCTGAGACGATCACCCAACGCAACATTCCGTCGTCGATCTCCGCACGGAATCGCTCGACACCCGGGATGTAACGCGTCAAACGAAAGTCTTGAGGGCTCGCGAACGAGTCTTTCTTCGAAGTAGCCAACGACATGTTCGCACTGACGGCCCCCGACCACTGAGTTGCTGAAATTGCTGAACGGCAAAATACCTGATTGCCGCTGTAAAACACGACGTAACTGTTGTCCGGCTGCGCTTTCGTGTTCGCACTCAGTAAGGCTTGAACATTGAGCGCCGGATAGGCAAACGATTCCGCTTTGGGACCGAGGCAGTTCCATACCTTTTGTCCCGAGGCAAGATCGTAACACGTCGCGCGCAGCTTGGCTTGTTCGGACACGATCACTCGGATTGGAGTAACTTCGTCTGAACCCGTCCGATCCAGAACTATGTCCGTGTATGCCGGATCCGCACCCATCGTCGGTAACTCTCGGACTTTTTTGACTTCGCCCCAAACATTGGCCTGCATCAACCGGGACTCGTTTTCGACATTCCCCCAGAAGAATACCGAGTCATTCGACTCTCCCGGCAGATCGACAGGCAGCACCATGTAGTTCGCCGGAAACTTGTTTTGTTGGGTCTCAATTTCTCCG
>JAHEAM010000527.1 GCA_024642765.1 Planctomycetaceae bacterium | reverse complement strand
GGAGTTCTGGGACCCATCGTTGCGTTTCTTACTCTGAACGCTTGTTTCGGAACAAGCGAATGGACACGCGGCTGGGGTGTACCTACGGCAACGGACATCGCGCTCGCTTGGCTCGTCGCTCGAATGCTTTTTGGCGCGGGTCACCCAGCCATAAGTTTCCTGTTGTTACTGGCAATTGCCGATGATGCCATTGGATTGGGAATCATTGCGTTCGCCTACCCGGACCCATTGCATCCTGTCGAGTGGCTACAAACAGCTTGGATTATTCCCGGTGTAGCGATTTCGGCTTTGCTGCGTAAGACTGGAATCAAAAATTGGTTACCTTATGTGATCATCGGCGGAAGTTTTTGCTGGTGGGGATTGTATTCGGCTCACTTGCATCCAGCACTAGCACTCGTATTTGTTGTACCTTTTATTCCTGGACCTAAACGTGACCTCGGCTTGTTCCAAGACGCGAAAGACCAACACAACGTTAGTCCGCTTGAAAAATTTGAACACGACATCAAATTGGGCGTGGACTTCGGACTTTTCTTCTTTGCATTTGCAAATGCGGGCGTAACGATGTCGGGCGTCAGCAATTTAACTTGGATCATTTTGGCTTCGCTGATTATTGGCAAGACTGCTGGAATCACTTTGTTCTCGCTTCTGGGCGTGCGACTCGGGTTTCCGTTGCCGCACGGCATGAATTTCTCGCACCTGTTGGTCGCCGGAAACATCGCCGGACTTGGATTAACGGTGGCACTGTTCGTGAGCAATCAAGCGTTTATTGATCCTGCAACGCAAGGTGCTGCCAAGATGGGAGCGTTACTCAGCATCGCAGCTGCTGGCGCTGCTTATGCTGCGGCACTCGTTTCCGGATTACCCGTCAAGTCGCCTGGATGGGCTTCGTCCTTGTCGCGTCTAGGATTTGCACAGAATAAGGCCTCGGCCTAAGCGCACCTATTGTCCTGAGATAGCAACAAAAAACTCGCATGCAATTCGAATGCTCGCAGTAGGCATTCCGTCTCCATCATTCTATTGCTGCGAATCTATTTTTGGGCTGAATTGGCAACTGAACACTTTTGCAGCAAAACAGCCGAATTGCCGACCTATTTGAATTCGGTCGCCACTTGTTCGCCACGTTCATAAACAACATTGGCCCGGCCAACCAAAAGCGGATCGACGGGTCCAATCTTGTCCAAGTTCTTGTTGTCATAGGGAATTGAGTGGAGTGCGTAACGCATGGCGTTGAGCCGCGCACGCTTCTTACAGTCCGACTTGACGACCGTCCAAGGTGAATCGTAGGTGTCGGAATAAAAAAACATTGCCTCTTTCGCTTTTGTGTAGTCGTCCCATTTATCGAGTGACGCCAAATCAACTGGTGAGAGTTTCCATTGTTTCAATGGATGAGCTTTGCGCTCCTCAAAACGTCGGCGTTGTTCCTCACGACTCACTGAGAACCAAAACTTTAGCAACAACATTCCAGAGCGGACTAGGTTCTTTTCAAATTCTGGAACCTGTCGCATAAATTCCGCATACTCCATTTGGGAGCAAAAACCCATCACTCGTTCCACGCCAGCGCGGTTGTACCAAGAACGATCGAACATCACAATTTCTCCAGCAGTTGGTAAATGCTCAACGTAGCGTTGAAAATACCATTGCCCTCGTTCGACATCATTAGGCTTTTCAAGAGCGACAACCCGAGCACCGCGGGGATTGAGATGCTCCATAAAGCGTTTGATGGTACCGCCCTTGCCGGCCGCATCCCGACCTTCAAAAAGTATCACCAATTTTTCTTGAGACTTTTTGATCCATGCTTGTAGTTTCAATAGCTCAACTTGCAATAGATACTTTTGTTTTTCGTAGGATTTGCGTGAAAGAAGATTGCGATAGGGGTATGCTCCTTCGCGCCAGTCAGGCGCCAATTCTTCATCGGGTCCGAGGCGCTTGCCTACGCCCAATGCAGGTCGTTTATTGAGGATTGCTTTTTTAATGATCGCGGCATCGTCGTGAGAGACGCCATCCATTATCGCACCTAACGAATTTGCCAACCCAACGATGTCCTCTTTAGAGGCCTTGTTAATGATGTCATGGACAGCGGCAACTTTCGATTGTTGGGCTGCCGCAGTCGTTTCCTCAATCACAAACTGTTGCACGTGTTGCGAGTCGAGTAGGGGAGCACGATCGCCCTCGATTGTCCGACGTTTCTTCTTTTTGCTCAGCTTGTCCGTGCGACTTTTTGTGGTTGTGGGTTGCGATTTTGGTTTGCCATTCAATATTGCATTCGTGCGACTTTTAGCCATGAGAGGTTCCTAATTGTGCGGGCGCACGTTGTCGCAGATAGGTATAGGCGCGTACGTGCGGAATGGCGCGCGATTGGAGTCATTCGAGCACGCGCGTTCATGTTTCGATAACAAAAAAGCAATGCGAATCCTTTAGTAGCCTTATAAGCAAATCATGCGCCTTCACACGGGCATCTATTTATTGAGGGCTTCGTCAAGATTCATGATTTCGTTGGCCACCAAGACCCAGGCGGCAAGTTTTGGGGCAGGAATATCCAACTTTATAGGAGATTCACCTACCTGTAAAACGCTGTCGGCATCAGCCGGATGCTCCTCGTAATAGTGAAGAAAGTCTTCTCGGTCGCTTTGCAATACTTTCAACTCGTTCTCGTTAAACGAACGTCCCAGCACGCGCAGTGCCATTGCTTCGAAAACCGCGAGTTGAGCTGCATTCGAATCATCAGGCGTTGGGGGCAATGCA
This sequence comes from Planctomycetaceae bacterium, assembly GCA_024642765.1. Taxonomy (GTDB): domain Bacteria; phylum Planctomycetota; class Planctomycetia; order Pirellulales; family Pirellulaceae; genus BJ22. The sequence goes on along the minus strand of JAHEAM010000527.1, from coordinate 163 downwards.
GATTGAGCGAGAACGCGAGCGGCTTCGAAAAACTGCGGGTCGTTGAGCGTTACCAACGCCTGCAAGGGCGTGTTCGTTCGTTCGCGGCGCACCGAACACACTTCACGACTCGGCGCGTTCAATGCCTCCAAGCTGGGCGGCGGCGCCATTCGCTTCCAAAACG
>JAHEAM010000087.1 GCA_024642765.1 Planctomycetaceae bacterium | reverse complement strand
ATCGAAGGAAAGTTCAATGCGAATGCCCGCACTGACTTGGCTGGTTTTTGGGATATTGGGTTTGCTTGTCCAGCAGCCGACCTATGCCTTCGCTGGGGTCGCCCCGATTCAAGACGGCGACTCTACCCAGGCAACGCTGCCGGAAATGGTTTCGTTCGCCAAACAGATCAAGCCAATCCTACAAAACAACTGCTTCGGCTGTCACCAACCCGCCAAGTCGAGCGGCGAATACCAGATGATAGAGTTCGATCGTTTGTTGGCAGGTGGAACGAGTGGCGACGTGGCGGTGGTGCCTCACGAACCTGATTCGAGTTATTTGCTTGAGCTGATCACGCCTGTCGATGGCAAGGCCGAAATGCCAATCAATGCAGCCCCCCTGCCGCCCGAGCAAGTCGAACTCGTGCGCCGCTGGATTGAACAAGGGGCCGTTAACGATTCGGTAGTCACGCAGCCCGCGTTCACAGCGGAACGACCACCTCACTATCAACGCCTGCCCGTTATAACTTCATTGGCGGTTTCACCCGACGGGTCTAAAATTGCAGTGAACGGCATCCATGAAGTCGCACTGTTTGATTTGGCAACACAAGAGATCACTACACGGCTAGTGGGTCGCTCCTCACGAATCGAGTCGATCGCATTCTCTCCCGATGGAATGCGACTCGCCGTCGTTGGCGGCGTACCAGGAGAATTCGGCGAGTTGCAGGTATGGCAGGTCGCCTCGGGCGAATTGCAACATTCGATTTCCTTGACAGGCGATTGCTTGTTTGGTGCAAGTTGGTCGCCCGACGGGCAAAAAATTGCCTTTGGTGCAACGGATAATACCGTGCGTGCCATCGACAGCGAAAGTGGAAAAATAGTTTTGTTCCAGAACGTCGCCGAAGATTGGATTCGCGACACAGTTTTTTCGGCAGATGGCAGCCACTTGATCTCTGTTGGTCGCGACATGACCTGCAAGCTGACCGAAGTTGCAACCGAACGATTTATCGACAACATCACTTCCATTACACCGGGTGTTCTCAAAGGTGGCATTTCGAGTGTTTCACGACACCCAACTCGCGACGAAATTGTTGTCGGCTCGGCTGATGGCATCCCCAAACTCTACCGAATATTCCGCGAAACGAAACGCGTCATTGGTGACGATGCCAACCTACTCCGTAAGTTTCCAAAAATGGCTGGCAGAATTCAGGCAGTTGCCGTCTCCAACGATGGCCTCCGCATCGCAGCAATCGGCGGAATCGACGGTCAAAGCGAACTAAGTGTTTGCAAATATGATTTCGACACGACGGTACCGGATGATATCAAAGCAATCAATTCAAAAGTAGTTACTTCTCGATCCGCTGAGGAGCGCAATCGCTTGGAGGAGTTTTACAACAGCAACGTTGTTGAATTGGTTCGAGTGACCATTCCTGATGACTCCCTTTACTCGTTATCCTTTTCGGCCGATGGCTCTCGATTGTTCACGGGCGGTTCGAGCGGAACCGTACACGTTTTCGATGCAAATAGCGGCCATGAAATCTCGACACTGGCAACGTTTTCACTTGACGAATCTATAGCGCCGGCAAGCGCGTCACACAGGCTGACGTTACCACTTTCAAAGACGCCACCGCAAGCATCAGGATCTTCCGAGCATACTGGCGTTACGATCGAGAAGCTTTCGGTTTTCCCGGAAGCAATTCGTTTCGGTTCCCCCAAAGATTACGTTCAGTTTGTTGCACAAATTCACTATTCCGATGGGACGCGTCGAGACGTTTCGACATTGTGCAATGTTCAAATCCCGGAAGACCTTCTGGTGATCAACCGTGATCGAATCATTGAACCTCGAATGGCAACGGGAGAGGGCAGTCTGATTGTTACATTTGCGGAACAGACAGTTACGATTCCAGTTTCTTGCGATGTCGCAGCGGATTTTCCCAGCGATTTCATGCAAGATGTCAACCCAATTCTTGGGAAGTTAGGATGCAACGGTGGGACCTGTCACGGTTCGCAAGGCGGCAAGCGAGGTTTCAAACTTTCTCTGCGGGGGTACGACCCGATCTTTGACGTGCGTGCCTTGACTGATGACCTGGCATCACGTCGCGTCAATGTTGCCGCTCCTGATGAAAGCCTGATGCTGATGAAAGCTTCTGGTAGAGTTCCCCATGAAGGCGGTGCGTTGATTGCTCCCGAAAGCAAGTACTATCAAATCATTCGAGCGTGGGTTGCGGCGGGAGCAAAACTTGACGCGGATTCGCCACGAGTCACCCGCCTTACGCTAGAGCCCTCGCTGCCAGTGCTAGTCGACGTCGATCAGCAACAACAAATGCGAGTCGTTGCGACCTATTCCGATGGATCGAGTCGCGATGTTACACGCGAGGCATTTGTAGAGACAGCTAACCAAGAGGTAGCAACCGTCGACTCGTCGGGCCTAGCCACGGCACGACGACGCGGCGAGGCGCCGATTCTAGCGCGATACGAAGGTGCCTTCGCAGCAACAACGTTGACGGTCATGGGCCAACGCCCTGGTTTCAAGTGGACCGAACCACCGGCGAACAACAAGATTGACGAATTGGTCGCTCGCAAATGGGAACGAATGAAAATTCAACCCTCCGGATTGTGTGACGACTACGAGTTTTTGAGAAGAGTTCATTTGGATTTAACGGGACTGCCGCCTTCGCCCGAAACGGTTCAGGCGTTCGAAGCGGACGAGCGTGGTACAACCGAAAAACGAAATGCAATGATCGACTCATTGATCGGCAGTCCAGAATTCGTTGATCACTGGTCAAACAAATGGGCTGACTTATTGCAAGTCAACGAAAAATTTCTCGGAAACGAGGGGGCTGCCAAGTTTCACACTTGGATTCGCGAACAAGTGGCGGCCAACGTTCCTTATGATCAATTCGTGCGTTCGATCATTTCAGCGACTGGTTCCAACGCAGAAAACCCGGCAGCGTCCTATTTTAAAATCTTGCGAACGCCGACAGATTTGATGGAGAACTCCACTCATTTGTTTTTGGCGACGCGATTCAACTGCAACAAATGTCATGACCACCCATTTGAGCGCTGGACCCAAGACCAATATTTCCAGACAGCAGCCTTCTTTGCTCAAATCGGACGAGAGCCAGATCCAGCCAGCGGCGATCGCACCATTGGCGGTTCGGCAGTCGAAACAGCAACGCCGCTCTTCGAGATAATAAAAGACCTGAGTGAAGGCGAAATCACTCACGACCGAACCCAATTGGTCACTGCCCCTCACTTTCCCTTCATGAGCGACGTTGAGCTGCAACCCACAGGCAGACGCGAACAGTTTGCCCAGTGGCTAACGAGCAAGGAGAACCCCTATTTCGCGTCGAGCTATGCAAATCGCGTTTGGGGTTACTTGATGGGTGTGGGTTTGATTGAACCCATTGATGACATTCGTGCCAGCAACCCCCCTTCAAATCCGCAGCTTTTGAAACTCTTAACAGAAGAATTCGTGACCAATGGGTTCGATACGCAACAATTGATTCGAAAGATCTGCCAGTCGCGGACCTATCAACTGTCGTCCGGTACGAACGAATTGAATCAAGACGACCTGACGAATTATTCTCACGCTGTTCCACGTCGACTACCGGCAGAGGTCTTGTTTGACACGATGTATTTTGTTGTTAGCAGCAGTCCGATGTTTCCAGGTTATCCCGTTGGCACTCGTGCAGCGCAATTGCCAGATGCGGGTGCAAAGTTGCCGAGCGGGCTTTTGGCAACGCTCGGCAAACCTGTTCGCGAGAGTGCCTGCGAATGCGAACGCGCAAACGACTTGCATTTGGGTTCCGTTCTGGCAATGGTTAGCGGACCCGATCAAGCGTCTGCCATCAATGATTCCAACAATGCTATTGCGAAAATCGTTGCGGAATACAGCGACAACCGTTCGTTGATTGCGGCTTTGTTTTTGCGTGTGCTGAACCGACCGGCAACCAATAACGAATTGGAAGCTATGCAATTCGCGTTCGACGAAATCCAGTTGGATCATGAGCAATTATTGGCTTCCTACGCCGAACACAACGCACTTGTTGCGCCAGAGTACGAACGCTTGGACGCCGAGCGATTGGCGGCGTTAGCGAACGCGACGGCAGACCTGCAGGCCTATATCGAAGACCATGCCCCAGAGTTACCAAGACTCGAAGCAGATCGACTTGTCAAAATCGCTGAACTGGAAACTCAAATATCTACGTTCGATTCCAACATTGACCAACAAGTCGCCGAGTGGCGAACCGAACATTTTTCGTCATTGCAGTGGCATGTGCTAACGCCAACTTCGGTCGAGCACTCCAGTGGTGCCAGCAGCTCAATCCTACCCGACCGATCAGTTCTCGTGACGGAAAACAAAGGCAAAACTACGACGCGAATCCTAATGCAGACGGATCTTGATCGAGTTGCTGCGATTCGCTTCGAGGCCCTAGCTGCGTCGGATTTGCCAGGTGGCGGGCCTGGGCTTGCGCAGAACGGAAACTTTGTAATAAGTGAGTTGATTCTTGAAATGGCGAACGCCGAAGCTCCGGACACTTGGCAAGCCATTTCCTTAACACGACCTTTGGCTGATTTTTCGCAAATGAACTACGACATTGCCAAAGTAATCGATGGCAATCACACCGAAAACGGTTGGGCCGTCGTGCCCGAACTTGGGAAAACGCACTGGGCAACCTTCCAATTGGCCACGCCGATCGCCCCTAATCCTGGAACGCATTTTAGATTGTCGCTCGTCCAAAACCATGGTGATGACAAACATCAAATAGGGAAATTCCGTGTTTCATTTTCACCTAGTACGAAACCTGTGGGCTTGAGTGTGTCAGAAGAATTGTACGGACAACTGATTACTCAAACGGAGAACTGGGATGAACCGACTCGCAATCGATTCCGCGATCTTGTGCGAATCGGAAGTGGACGTTTGCAATCGTGGAAACAAGAACTATCCAAGGCAAAGGAACCGATTATGGTGGATCCTGAGGTACAGACTCGGCGCGACAAAGTCCAATCGCTTTCGCAGCCGACCCCGCGAGATCCATTACTCGTTCGGATGGAACACGATATCCAAAGAAGCACACAACAGCTCGAAAGATCGAGGTTGACAGCAGCCCAAGACGTCACTTGGGCCTTGATCAACAGCCCTGCGTTTTTGTTTAACCACTAACTATTAATGAACTGAGGTAAGTCATGTTTCGAATCGTAGGTGGAAAAGCCAAGGACTTATGCGATCCTTTTTTGCAACCGACACGGCGCGACGTCCTGCGAGTTGGCGGGTCGGGAATGCTGGGGCTCTCGTTGGGCGCACTCCTGCAACTGAAAGCCACAAATGCCAACGCCACACAACTGCTCAGCCGCGAACGTCCTGGCTGGGGTCGTGCAAAAAGCGTCATCATGGTTTATTTACAAGGTGGACCCAGCCACATTGATCTTTGGGACCCCAAAGAAAATGTTCCCGACAATGTCCGCAGCGTTTTCAAGCCGATCTCCACAAGAATCCCGGGCGTGCAATTCACAGAAAATCTTCCAAAGCTCGCGGGACTGAACGATCGCTTCACAATGATTCGCTCTATGAGTTATTCTCCCAACGGATTGTTCAACCACACTGCGGCGATTTATCAAATGATGACAGGTTATACGACCGACAAGGTCAGTCCGTCTGGTCAACTTGAACCGCCGAACCCCAAGGACTTTCCGAACTTCGGTTCACACCTTGTCAAATTGCGCCCGGTGGATGAACCCATGCTGCCGTTCGTAATGTTGCCGCGACCACTGCAAGAGAGCAATGTGATTGGCAAAGGCGGTACGGCAGGGTTCCTGGGGAAGGCCTTCGATCCCTACACGCTCTATCCTGAGGGCGACGATATGGACATGACCAAAATGGATCGTGTGAAGATCGATGATTTGAAATTACCTGATGACGTTTTTTCAGTGCGACTTCAGCGCAGAGCGCGGCTTCGTGACTTGGTCAATCAACAGATGCCAGAGATGGAGCGCGCGGTCGAGAGTTTCAAACTGGACGAACACTACAATCAAGCGCTCAATCTTGTTATTTCAGGGCGGGCCCGAGATGCGTTTGACTTGAATAAGGAACCCCAGGCTGTTCGTGACGCCTATGGAAAAACAACGTTTGGGCAAAGCTGTTTGTTGGCGCGGCGTTTGATCGAGGCCGGTACTCGCGTCGTGGAAGTTGTTTGGCCGAAAGTCGCAAATTCGGATAACCACTCCTGGGATCAACACAGCGGGCTGAGCAAACGAATGAAGGAACAATCCGCGCCGATGTTCGACACTGGAATTTCAGCCCTGATTTCTGATCTTGATGAGCGCGGGATGTTGGATGAAACGTTGTTGGTTGTGGTCGGCGAGTTTGGAAGAAGTCCGCAGCGCGGCGTTAGCACTTCTGGAAACGACAATGACGCCGACGGACGTGATCACTGGCCGTACTGCTACACGGGCTTGATCGCTGGAGCTGGCACCAAACGAGGGCTCGTTTATGGGAAGTCTGATCAAACAGCGTCAGCGCCACTCGAAAATCCAGTGCATCCAACACAACTATTGGCATCAATCTATCACGCCTTCGGAATTGAGCCTGAAACAATGGTAATGAACCACCTCAACCAACCACGAGAATTAGTCAAAGCCCAAGCAGTAACCGATTGGTTTGCATAGCGCGCACTTTACCCCATCGATCGCATGGGAGATTATAAAGCGCTACCCTGGCATACCCATCGCTCACGATCGAATTCCTCGTGAATAATATCACGATGGCGCATTTTGGTGTTTGCATGGCTACAATGAAGCGTGCACAACACGTTGATGCCACGACAGCGCAACGTTGTTTGAATGCGTTTCGATTCTTTTCAGTTTTTGATTCGACGCTGCTTCGCTGGAGCGAGCAAGCGTTATTCAAACTTAGAAAACAAACATGAGGTGTCGCATGTTACCAAAGACAAACAGCGCCGGCGAAATAATGGTTAAACAACCCTTGACGCTTCCTCCCGAGATGCATGTGTCGACTGGAATCGACCTATTATTGAAACACAAAATTACGGGTGCGCCGGTCGTCGACAAAGATCAGAACTTTCTCGGTGTGTTCTCAGAAAAATGTTGGATGAAAGTCTTAGGGGCGATGGCACCGTCTTCGGCTTGGACTCCTAGTGATTCTGTTATCAAGGCCCAAAATATTATGGTCAGCAATCTGATCACATTTACCCCTGAAACCGATGTCTTTGACGCCATTGGACTGCTGCTAAAAAATCGTTTTTCCGGCTCACCTGTCGTCAACGCCGACGGTAAGTTCCTGGGAATCTTCTCTGAGAAAAACTGTATGCAGGTTTTGATTTCATCGGCTTATGACCAATTGCCGACCACTCAGGTAGGCGAGTACATGAATACAGACCCAGGGAGAATTGTATCCGCCGAGTCGGACCTCTTTGATGCCGCTAAAAAGTTCGCTGAAACTCCATTTCGTCGATTAGAAGTCGTCGACCCCGATTCTGGAAAGTTACTTGGGCAAATCTGCCGCCGCGATGTGACGATTGCCCGACAACATTTGCCAGAACCCGTGCGGCATCGCGTCAAAATGCTGGCGAGCAATATCGCAGCACAGCAAAACAATTCATCGACAGCGGTCGCTTCGCCCAGCGTCGGAACTTTTATGGACCGGAATGCAATGACTGTTACAGAAGACGTCGATTTCCTTGACCTTGCAAGAATCTTTCTCGACACGCCCTACCGCCGTCTACCAGTTTTGGACGGAAGAAAAGTTGTCGGGCAAATCAGTCGTCGCGATGTCCTAAACGCAGCTCATGATTCCCTGGCGGCGGATCCAATTCCACGCGAAAAGTCGATACTCTATTTGAGTTCTTTGATTGATCGACAGGATGCTCCGTTTGGTTAATGAACATCGCAAACTTCAATACCGAGCCAAAGAATCCCCAAGGCTTTTACGTAGGTTGTCAGAATGATGACCCACCTGTTCATGGTTCGAGATGATAAATTTCGCGCTAACCGCGTTACAACAGATGACGGGCTTTGATTTCTAAGTAGCGGTTGACGATTGCGGAAGTGAGTTGCTCTGGAAAGACGTCGAGCATCAAAACGCCCGAGTGCGTCAGCATATTAATCGATTGATGCCGCCATCTCGCGATTTCGCTGGCCGCCGCGGCTTCATACAACTGTTGCCGAACCAATGGGTCATTTGAATTTCGATCATTAACCGACAATTCCAGATACTCGTCAATCGGATCGTAAACATCGTGATCTCGGAGAAAGACGCCCATTGGCAGATGGCGATGCGTCAAGTTCTGCAAGTATTTCTCGACTTGATTTGCATTGATTTGATCAATCAGATTCGTGATTAGTATGACCAACGAGCGTTTACGGCAATGCTTGTTCAAATAAACGAAGGCTTCGTCATAGCGACTTTCGACATATTGAGGATGCTGATCAAACGATGCATGCAGCAAACGATTCAAATGGCGAGTGCCCGTTTTCGGAGGCGTGTAACGATGGACACAATTGCTGAATGTCAACAAACCGACCGAGTCGCCTTGCTTTAGCGCCACATAGCTCATTAGCAACATGGCGTTGAAGGCGTGATCGAGCATTGAGATTTTGCCTGAAATGCCGGTTAGCATCCGACCGCAATCGACCAAAAAAATGATCGACTGATTTTGGTTGTTTTGAAAATCCTTGACCATTAACTTTCGTTTGCGAGCAGTGGCACGCCAATCGATATGACGCTGGTTGTCATCGCGAGTGTAATCTCGCAATCGCTCAAACTCGTTGTCTTGCCCCACCTTCCGCGTTCTTCGGAATCCAAGCAGACTCAATCGATTGGTCCGCGCGAGCAAACCAAATTCTGATATCTGTTTCAAGTCCGGATAAACATGAGCCACCGAGCGATTGGGGTAAAAATAGTAGGCCCGCCAAAGCCGCAAAAGCGAATACACTTTTACGTGGATCCCCGCCAAATGAAATAGTCCGCGACGACTGCTCGTAAGTCGGGCGTGACATTGTTTTCGACTGCGCGTTTTGAGTTGAAGCGGAAAGCTCGGGGGATCAGAGTCAAATTCAACCGGCAAATCGTCAATCATTTCGACTCGACAATTTCGATTGGAAGAGTTCGTGATTTCTAGTTCAACATTCTGCGGCTTGCCCAGCGAAAAAACTTTTGCCATTTCTCGAGAAACTTGAAACGACTTCTTGCGTGGAATCAATTGCAGGTCAACCAACAACGCGACCAACAAAATCACATCTAAGACTAAGGCAACATAAATGGAACCAATAACAAAAATCGTCAAAAATGAAATAGCAACTGGCAGCAACAATAAAAGTAACGCAAGCCGTGTTGGAAAAGCTCGTTTCCAATATGCGATCAAAACGAATGGAAGCAGCGCCAAAAGCATGAACACCAAAGGTCGCGCTACTAAAAAGGTGAACGTTGTGTTCAGAAATGTCATCGCGGCTAATCCAATCGGGGTACTTCAACACCACGCAACATTTCAGCCAATAGTTGGTCTGTCCGCTGGCCTTCGACCTCTGCTTCGGCGGTCAAAATCACCCGATGCCGCATCGCTGGGATCGCAATTTGAACGACATCATCGGGAACTGCAAAATCACGCCCCATGAATGCCGCCAGTGTCCTGGCACCTTGCATTAACGCTATCCCAGCGCGAGGCGATGCCCCCATGTGAAACTGCGGCACAGCCCGAGTCCGACGGACCAAACGATTGATGTAGTTGACCAGCTTTGGATCGACCGTGACCTCGCCATTACGCTGAATACAATCGTTGATTTCCGCTGCGTTCGTGACCACAGAAATATCATCCTGCAATCGCATGTCCAAGTCTTTCTGTGTGCTATGAAGCATTAAGATCTCGGCTTCCTCTTGTTCAGAAGGATAATCGGCGGCAATCTTGAACATGAATCGATCGAGTTGAGCCTCGGGCAAATTATAAGTGCCTTCCGATTCGATTGGGTTTTGGGTGGCAAGAACCATAAATGGGGGTGGCAATTCGTGCGTCGTACCATCGACGGTTACATTTTTTTCTTGCATGATTTCCAGCAAAGCGGCGTGTGTTTTCGCTGGTGCGCGGTTGATCTCATCAGCCAGCAACAACTGGGTGAATACAGGCCCACGTCGAAATTCGAACTCTTGCGTTTTCATACTAAAGATGGGCGCGCCAGTCACATCGGACGGCATTAGGTCAGCTGTGAATTGAATGCGCCCAAAATCCAAACCGAGCACTCTACCTAATGTTCGCACAAAAAGTGTTTTCCCAAGACCTGGCACACTCTCGATTAAAACGTGACCGCCGGAAAACATGGCAACAAGCGTCGTCAACACCAATTCATCTTGGCCGACAAATACCTTAGAGATCTCTTCTGTGACATTTTGAAACAGTCGTTGCATCGGAGTTTCAGCTTCACCCTTCTTGATGCTCGACAAAGGTTTCGGCTCCATGGGCCTCTGCTCGGCAACAACGACTTCCGCGAACGGATCGTAATTGCGCTGTGACTCGGGCGATATTGGTTTTTCTGGAGCCAATACCATTACGAGCGATTCGCACTTGGGGCAACGCGCTTTCTTACCAATAGCCGATCGATTAACCGACAAGCTGCTATTGCAGTTATCGCAATTGACGATCAATTGATTTGATTCGTGTTCACTCATTGATTATCCCGACTCTTTCGAAAACGAATTTGGTTTAAATATAGCGTCTAATAAATGGTGGGGCCCCTAAACAAAATGCCCACGGAACCTCATCCAGAATCCTTGTGTTGTGTACGTTGGTAATTCTCAATGGCTTGTTTTGCGACCGCCGTATTGT
>JAHEAM010000526.1 GCA_024642765.1 Planctomycetaceae bacterium | reverse complement strand
GCGTTGGGAATCAAGGTTTCAGATAGAAGTTGTCGATCCGAGAGTTTTCTTAACCATCCAACAACAACTCGACAAGCAACAAGAATTTGAAGGCCTTGTGCATCGGTTTGCTTCCAGTGGTCGCATTCCGATGGGTGGCGTGAGCTACGTCAATATTCAAGCGTTTCAACGATTCGTAACCGTAAAATCCTTTCACACTTTTCCAGATACTTGCTCGGTTGTGAAATGCGAATCAAAATTCACAGTTCTGCAACCGGCATCGATAAAATAAACCCATGCCATTATGGCTTTCGCAAGAATTCACGCAACAATTGATTGACGACCTGCGGCTGCTCCAGAGGTGACAAGTGCCCACAGTCATCGATCAATTGGAAACGAGCGCCCTTGAGATACCTGGCCATCTCCTGCATTTCTTTTGGAGGCGTTATGGTGTCGTTTTTTCCAGCGATCACCAAAGTGTCAAATGCGAGTGAATTCGTCTCGTTCATAAAATTTTTTCGGGTGGACATTCCGCCCAAGGCCTGCGCAACGCCGCAACTCGACGCGGTCATCATGATTTGTTGAACCTCGGCCCGCAGGCTGTCGCTTGCCTGCGATGCCACCAACTTGGGAATCATTCCTTCGATCAAAGATGCCGTACCATTTTGCAAAACGGATTGCGCTTGAATGCGACGCCCGCGCGCCACCGTCTCATCGTCATTAGCTGCCCGCGTGTGGCACAAGACAACTTGGTCAATGCGATCGGGATAATTGTCGAGCAATTCCCAAACGACATACCCCCCCATCGACAAACCACAAATCGAAATCGGCTCGCAGATTTCAATCTTGGTGAGAAACTGAATCAAGTGGTCAGCATACTGCCGCATCGTGACCGCATCACCATCGACGCATTCGCTCTCGCCAAAACCAGGCATGTCGGGGACAAGCACTCGATATGAGTCTTGCAACGCGTCTAACTGTGCGCGCCACATCTGTTTGGACAGGGGAAAGCCGTGCACGAACATAATCACCGGCCCATCACCGCAATCGAAGTAGGCCATTTGTCTTGAATTGACTTCGATTTTTTTTGTTTTCAAACTCATCGCGCAGGGACCGACTTTCAAAATCACGAACGCCTATTGGTCTTTCCAAAATTGCGGCATGAACAATACGAGCACCGGATACATCTCCAGCCGGCCCAACATCATCAGCCAAATAAACAGCGTTTTGGTAATGCCAGAAAAATTCGCGTAGTTCTGGGTAGCACCAACGACACCTACGCCCGGACCAACGTTATTCAACGTCGACGCCACGGCACTGGCAGAATCAATCAAGCGATTTTCATTCGCTTGATTCCACGTCGTATCGGGTTCGATCGCAAGAACCAACAACCAACTCATGCAAAACAACAATGCCACCAAACCGAAATAAACCATGATACCACGCCTCAGTTCCTGATCTTCGACTGGCTTGCCACCCAATCGCAGGAGCCGCACCACACGTGGATGAAATGAATGTTCGATTTCGATCCGTAAAATTTTGACAAACAGCAAATGCCGAATGACTTTCATTCCACCGCCGGTGCTCCCCGAACAACCACCGACAAACATCAACAACAACAACAGACCTTTTGACAGACTATGCCAACGATCGAAGTCCGCCGTGCAAAAACCCGTTGTAGTGACGATTGAGACGACTTGAAATAGGCCAAATCGCACGCCATCGGATGCATTCGTTAATTGAATGTCTTGGTGCATGATCCCGATTACCACAATCACAATCGTACTGAAGACAATGATCGCGATAAAGCCACGCCATTCGGAGTCGCCTAGCAAAATAGAGAGCTTCCCCACCAACGCTAAATACAGCAACATAAAATTCGTTGCCGCCAACACCATAAAAATGATGGTTACGTAGTCGACCAAGCTTCCATTCACACCAGGAATCTGGTTGAAATGCCCCAGGCTAGCGTTGTACGTACTGAATCCGCCAGTCGCCATGGTTGCAAACGAATGGCAGATCGCGTCGAACATCGTCATCTTGAGCAACATATAAACGATGGCCAACAAAACATTCAAGCCAACATAAACGGCCGCAAACAACCAAGCCGTATGTTGCATACGGGCCGTCGAGCCCTCTTTCGTCGGGCCCGGCATTTCCGCGCGCATCAAAGTCTTCCCGGCAGATCCTTGCCCTAGCAACGCGACGAATAAAACAATGATTCCTAGCCCACCCAAAAAATGTGTGCTTGCCCGCCAAAACAAAATACAGTTGGGCGTCAAATAAGGATCTTCGAGATGCGTGATCACCGTCGCACCGGTCGTACTAAACCCCGATTGTGACTCAAACATTGCATCGATCAAACCCATCGTTTTCCAACGCAATCGATAGTGAGCCGCTCGATCTGCCGGCACATACCCAGCGCCTTCACCCGGTAAGACCAAATTTTGTTTTAGTTTTTCCTGGCCGCTTAACGCACTGATAGACTGTGTTACATCTACACTCGGAAGACGCAAACGCAGTTCGCGCTGACTTAGTCCTCGTGCGCCGCTGTCGATCAATAACTGCAGAACCTGGCGACTGGCTTCGTCTACATCCGGCACTTCCTCCCAACTGGCCCACACCTTCCAGCGTGGACTGACAACATAAACGTTACCGTCGTCCGCTACCCGCACGGTAGGTCCCATACACGTGCCACTCAAAACAAACGGAAGCGCTCCTAAAAACGTCGCCAACAACCAACCCAGTCCTACGATTGCCATCGCCTCTTTGCGATAAATTTTCAACTCGGCGCGTTGGCCCCAATAGTAAAACAATGCTCCGACTGCAAACGAAATGACTGCACTGGCGATCAACCCCCAGAAACCTGCCGTCTCGAAACGATCAATCGTGATGGTTGAGTCCGTGCGTTTACTGACGATTGGAAAAG
>JAHEAM010000525.1 GCA_024642765.1 Planctomycetaceae bacterium | reverse complement strand
CGATTTGGGTGAACCGGGAACGGGTGTTGACACCGCCGGTATTGAACTTTGGAAAAACAATGAACTTTGGTTCTCAAGCCATTGGAACGGCACACAGACTGCCGAGCAGATTCTTGGTGGCGGCAATTTGCAGGTTCATCTGGATGGCAATTCACTGCTCCTCGCGGACGAACCGATCAGACCCTCTATTCCGCCACAAGCCCTATCTGAAAAACAACTTGGTCCATTTATCTCTCAGGCCATTCTCGCATGGGATGAAGAGTTTGTTGGACATCAAAGGCCCGACGAGCTGAACGATGTCCAGGTTTTCGTTGCAGATTTGCCTGGATCGCAGTTGGGATTACAGTTGGCCGATACGATTTGGATTGATATTGATGCTGCTGGCTACGGCTGGTCTCAATTGGGATCGCAGACCGGCGTCGACCTGCTGACCGTGGTGGCCCATGAGTTTGGCCACGTGCTTGGATTTGAGCACGGCGACGATCACGCGGTCATGCAAGCTATGCTATCGACCGGCCAGCAATGGATTCCGGGAGATAAAATTCATGAGGCAGAACTCCCTCCGCACATGCACGCCGAAATAGAACTCATGGCAATTGCTGAGTTTGCATCAGAGTTTTTCGGTGGCATGTTTACTTCCTCGGCGTTGAGGATGGATGCGCGACAATCTGACAATTATGGTCTTCAACAGCAGGGCGCGGACCAACTTGAATCTCAGTCCATGCCGGTAACCAACGAAACCAGGCACTTGAATAAACGAGATGTTTTGTTTGAATCGTTAGTGGACAAATCCGGTCTCACGAATGCGTTTGACAGTCGGTTAGGCCAGTTACTTTTCGAAGATTTAGGCGATGAAGAACGCGACGCAGGTTTTGAACTGTTGGAACCGAACGAGGAATTGTCAGACTTGGTGCCAGATTCGTTGGTTTCACAGTAGCCGGGGGCTGCAATAGTTTGCCGTTAGCTTAATTTTTGTTTGCCAATCCATTTTACAAATCTCACATGTTGCCTGAGTAAACGCGCTGCTTGTGATCGGTTTGGCATACGTTGGTCAAGATCCTTGGAGAATGAAGAGCCGCCCGGCTATCAGCAGAAGCAACCTCGGCGAAAGCCCAAGATCGAAACCTCGATGGCGACACGTTACTCGCCTTCCTGCCGACATGCATCATGAGTTGGAAAATTTTTTTGAGTGGTCGAATAGGCTCAAATCCCGCATTTTGCGGGGATTTCTCTATGACGCCTTTGGGATGATCAGCGAGCCGACGGTTCGCGTAAACCACCATTAGGCCGACGAATTATCTCAATTAGAACGATTCAGATTTGAACTGTCAAAAAGTTTCAAGAACAGTTAACAGCATCAAAGCCAAACGAATATACTTTGACGGCTTCGCGTGCATCGGTATGTTATCCGCTGTTTTCTCGTATAGGGTCGTCATTTGAGGAATTCAGACATTCTAATACGGCGAAAAGAGAGATTAACGCGGCAGCTCCAATCAATGATGAGTTAACAAGACCGTATCCGTGGTACATCCCAAACAATTCCTCGGTTATGGACAGTCGACCTGTCGTCCAAATCTGCGGGGAAATCATTAGCCCCAGTATCCCACCGCCGAGTGCAGTCCATCCGCAGTGCGTGCGTATTCGATCGTGATTCGCAAACCCGCGGCGGCAAATAATGTAAAACACTTGCCAAGCGGCGAACGGCAACTGAATATTAAATTGGATGTAAAGATTCGCCGCCACAAGCCAACCAACGGTGAAAGCGATTGCGATCACGCATGAAGATTGTGCAATAAAGGACATGGCATGCGTAACGTTGCAATTCGATCGAGGCGCATAACGGCAACGTTCACCGGGCCGCGGCGAACAAACTAAACATTGAAAACCGCGCGACCCGCGGCTCCGTGTGCAACGCATTGTTATCCGATGGTTTGAATTACTATATACGCAACACCAACAATATCAGTGCAAGCGCGACAACAGTAGCAACAATTGACCTGATCACATTCCAGCGATTCTCGAATTCGTTTCGAGCGGTGGAAATCTCCTGATCATTCATCTGTTCTGCGTTAAGAGCCTGAATTGAATTGTTCAGTGGTATGTTGATTCGAGCAGTTGGTAATTGAACACCCAACAGATAAACAACAGTGGCAGCTATCAAAATCGCGAGATTCAACCCATCAAGCTGGGTAATGCCAATAGCTGCTGAAATTATCAGGGTAATCGCAGACCCAACCCACACAGTCATGAATATCGGTTGGTTGTCTTGGATAACACCGTCCATCGCCTGAAACGCTCGAACGAATGAACGATCATCGAGCCGACCGATTCCCGGCATGGCAACAATCACAAAGGCAAATAAGAACCCTGCAACAAGCGAGCACAAGAGGGTCGTTGAAACAAGCAGAGTTTCAAAGATCATTTGTGCCTCCTACTTGGTTTCGATTTGGCCTGTCGTCTAACCGCCGATTTCGTGCCGGTGTTCGAGTCGGATAACGGAAATGATCACCGAACCGGAACGATAAATCTAAACATTGAAAAGCACGCGCAAGTCCGGATTCGCGTGCATCGTATTGTTATGCCACATTTTCGGCGAGGATTTGCCAACCCATTACGGCAATAACAGTGTAGAACAAATTGCTCAGCATATGAATCGCAATCGACAGTTTCAAAGATCCCGTATGAATGAAAATCCAACCCCATGCAACACTGTAGACAAAGTACATCGGCCATAAAACCATCGGGCCATGCCCAGCCATAAACAGTAGCGAAGTTATCAAAATGGCAACCTAGGCTCTATCCCGTAATTGGTATTTGAGAAAAAAGCGACAAATGGCAACCTTCCTGAGTTACTTCTCACGGTGCTCAAGGAGGAAGCCAAATGTCACGTCACAATTTGACAGATCGGG
>JAHEAM010000086.1 GCA_024642765.1 Planctomycetaceae bacterium | reverse complement strand
CAGGCGTTGGCCCAGGCTCGGCAGCCTGCCGTTCAATATGTAATTCCGTGGCTGGTGGACTGACCAGGGATCCAAATGATTGCCTCAACCGCCATGTCAAATGCGGGGCCATGATCCGAGCGACCAATGGAAACGTAGCGATCGCGCCAAACACTCCCGTGATCCACCCACCGATGATCGTGCGAGAACTAGCGTGCACAATATGGAAAAAGCGTCCAAGCTGACGACGTCGCGTTGCGCGCCGTTCGTTTACATCAACCGCAGAAAACAAGGGTTCTTCGCGAACGTAATGCTTCGGCGTGACAATCGCGGGACACAAGGGGCGGTAGTTTGCATGGTCCGCTCCTTGGTAGTACATCGCAACCGCAAAAAACCCCGCTGCAGAAGCTGTTTCACATTTGGGATCGATTTCTTCAAGATGCCGGCGAAGCGATTCTTCCCGATCATCAATGCAAAAGACTGCAATGTACGCGGGGTTGTTACCTGCTCGCCGATTGAGTTCCCTCCTGCGTTTCGAATGAATTGCGACGGCATCGAGCGCCGCGACGCGATAGTGACGTTCATAGGCTGAATGCAATATTCGCCGACGTTCAACAGATGAAAACGCATCGATCTCCTGGACCAATCGCTCCCATTGAGGCTGTGTCATGCCAGCCAATTGCTCCGGCATCCAGCCACGCGCTTGCGCCATCTGAAAGACCGTAAAGGTCTTCTGCTCAAGCGAAGGCCCAACAGACTTCCGCAACTCACTTTCCGCATGCAAGCGAATCGTTTGCAAATCTTCAGTACCAAACTCTTGGAGTCCAACTTCCTCAAGCGCATGTCGCTCAAGTAAAAGTCGAATCGCCAAATACTCGTTTAGTGAGCCAGCTGGGGCAGGGTGCGGCAAAAATGGAGTTGTCGACTCCATTTGCCAAATCATTCCTGCCCAACCGCGCAGCGCAAGAAGACTAGAGTAAACGTATTCATTAACGTCGCCCGAGCCGACCTTAAGGTTTTCGAGTGATTCGGTAATCGACTTCAATGGATCAAATGAGCCCTCGAGTATACCCTCCAAGTCACTTCTTAAATCTTTGAGCCAACTCGGTTTTGGCGTCCAACGATGCGAAAAAAGTTTCGCAAAAGATTTGGCAAATCCCTGCTCGCGATTCGGAAGTGCCCAGTCTGCAAATCCTTGATCAAGAAACGCGCCGCAAAATCGAATCAGTATCTCATTAACCATTCGATCTGTATCAACGCCTGTTGCGGCAAGTAATGTGTCACGCAGGCGAACAGACGGACTCACAGGTTTCGTTGGCAAATCCGCACTGACCACACCGGCATGACAAATCCTCCAAATAGCTTTGAGGACCAATGCTTCCCATTGGTCGTCATTCCAATGCTCAAGTTTGGACAACTTGGATTCGACAATCAGCGTTTCAACAACTTTTGGAAGACTGTCGTCGGTATCATTACTCGAATTTCTATTTCGCTTCCGCATTATCCATGAACGCGTCTGCTGAATCATCTGTTCACGCAATTGTGGCGACACATCCTTACGAAAATGCCGCAACAAATCGGTTTCGTCCAATAACCACTGCAGCTCAGCGTCAGGCAACGTATGCAAACTCATTTGCAACATTGACAATCGCAATGTGTAACGCGTACCAAAACATGCCACCAAAACGTCCGCACATTCGTCCAAATCGTCCATCAAGACTTGGCGAAGGTCATCGACAGTAATGCGACCTCGATGCAATTCTTCACGATACCGATCTTCGCTCAGATAAGGTTCGCAATCATAACGCTTGCCACCAACAATGACCGCTTCTTCAAACGGCATGTCCTCGAACATATGCAACGTATTGTGGTGCACAAAGACAGAAATCGGACCTTGCGAAGGCAGGAAGTGCGTCGCGTGAGCAATGGTCTCCACCAAGTTTTGCGAGTGGTTCTCACCCGAGCTATCTTGTTCCGAGTGAGCAGATTGATTGCTGGCAACAGTGTCGTGCATGGATCCATTCCGGATTCGAGTTAGAGAAAGTTCGGTCTGGGCCCGTATCCTTCAGACTCGGTACATGCATTTCGTGTGCCACCGTTCATTTCCAGCTTGCGTTCGTCAAAATCGATAATAACACCAAAAAATCGATTGAAAAACAGAGCTTTTGCGTCAGCCTGAAAGAGATGTGAAAAAAATTGCAGAGAGTGCAAGAATTTGCAGGCCACAGTAAGAAATATCGCCAACCGAACGTAGCCCCAATTTTGGCATTCGCTTGGACAAAATCCATCCGAGGGGAGAAAGCTTTAATGTAATCCGTAGCGGCCCATCTTGTAGTGCAGGGTACGAACGCTGATCCCTAACGCCTTCGCTGTGTTCTCGCGGTGCAAATTACTTGCAAGGAGTGCCGCCTGAATGGTTTCGCGTTCGAAACTCTCGACGGCTTCTGACAACGAACTGATTCTGGAGGAATGACGAGTTGAATTTGGACTCGAAGTCAATTCCAACGGTAATTCTTCGATGTGAACAACATCTCCGTTATGTGTGATTACGATCCGCTCGATCATGTTACGCAGTTGGCGTACATTGCCAGGCCAAGACGCAGCAGTCAAGATTTGCATCGCTGCCGGAGCCAACCGTTTCATTTCCCGATTGTGTCGCTTGCAGAATAATTCAAGAAAATGTTCGACCAACAATGGTATGTCTTCCCGACGTCCACGTAACGGCGGCACTTCAATTGGGATCACATTCAATCGATAGAACAAGTCTTCGCGAAAAACCCCATCCTTAATCAAGTCATCGACGGTTCGGTTGGTTGCCGAAACAATTCGACAATCTGACGTTAACAATTGCTCGCCACCCACCCGAGTGAAACGCTGCGACTCCAACACGCGTAGCAAATCGACTTGACTTTTGGCGGACATCTCAGTCACCTCATCCAGGAACAAAGTCCCACCAGCTGCCTGCTCGAAACAGCCAGGTTTCTGTCGCAAGGCGCCGCTAAATGCGCCCTTCTCATGCCCAAACAATTCGCTTTCAAGCAACGACTCAGGCATCGCCCCGAGATTGACTGCAATAAATGGACCGCCATTTCGCTCACTCAAATCATGCAGAGCTCGCGCAACAAGTTCCTTTCCTGTACCACTTTCGCCTTGAATTAAAACCGTTGCATCCGTCCTAGCGACTTGACGAATTTGATGAAAAACATCTTGCATCGCTGCGCCGCCACCAATAATATTTGGGATCTCTCCCGCTCCCGCCAATCGATTTCTCAGTTGTTGGTTTTCACGAAGCAAGCGATAAAATTCGCGGGCTTTTCGCACCTGTTGCCGGACCAAATTGAGATCAAGTGGCTTGAGCACGAAGTCAATAGCGCCGGCATGCATCGCCTCGACAGCCATTTCAACCGTACCGTGCGCGGTGATTACAATTACTGCCGTATGCGGCCGCAAGAACCGCATTTTCTTCATCAACTCAATACCCGTTTCACCACGACTCAGCCGAACATCAACGATAACAATCTGAAATGGTTTCGATTCAAACTTTGCGAGCGCATCCTCTGCGTCGCCACTTGTTTGTACGAAATCCACTTCGCCAGCCAATCCTTTCGCCAAACCAGATTGGATATTGGGTTCGTCATCGACAATCAGTAAATTGAAATCATGTCGAATCATGCCTGATCTTTCATTGGCAAATACACAGAAAACTCTGTTCCTGTTGTACCAGTTACGAAGTCAATACTGCCGCCATGTTGTCGAATAATTTTGTCACACAACGCCAAACCCATACCAGTGCCATCGTTGCGAGTCGTGAAATAAGGATCAAATATTTGACTTTGGATTTCGGGCGGGATCCCGTGTCCAGTGTCCGCCAAATCAACCCGAAGCGACCGTTTGACTTGGCTCAGACGAAATCGCAACTCACCGCCATCTGGCATCGCTGCGAGAGAGTTCAAAGCCAAATTCAGAAACAATTGCTCGAGCTGAACCGAGTCTGCTTCAATTGGAGCCAGCAAGTGTTGCGGCATCTCAACTTTTACCGTGACGTTTTGCTGTTTGGTCTGTGGTCTGAGAAAACGAACAAGCGTTTCGAGCAAAGTTGCAACGTCAATCCACGTTCGTCCCAATTCTTTGATCGAAGCGTAATTTCGAAAACTATCAAGCACAACTCCAATGCGTGCAACCTCCGATTTGATGACGCCGATAGATTCTGTAACTTCGGGATTTCCACCGCCGTTTTCCAACTGTTCCCCCAACAACTGCACATGCAACGACAACGCACTGAGTGGATTTTTGATTTCATGTTGCAAACCAGCGGCGAGCGACCCCAGTCCCATGTAGCGTTCCATCCGTTTCAATCGCTGCTCCATCAAAATACGTTCCGTGACATCGAGTACGTGAATCACCGTACCGATAAATTCGTCGCGTTGATTCTTAAGTCTTGTGCAGTTAGCCCGCAAGGTTCGCGGCTGTTGCTTACGCTCGATCCTGTAGTCACGATCTCGGACTTCCGTTTGTTGCGTGTTCACTTCGTCGCAAATAGCGTTCAACATCGCATGTTCGTGGTTAACTTCCGCAGGTTTCATGCCAATTCCGCCGTCAGCGGGAATGCCTAGTAGTTCGCATCCGCGCGGGTTGAGGCTTGTAATTCTGCCATTGCGGTCAGTCGTGATAATTCCACCCTCAAGACTCGCGCGAATATCGGTCGCCAGTACAGTCGCGTCCCGCAAAGATTGTTCACTGCTCAGGTACCCACGGACTACCAACACAAATGCAATTGCGGCTCCAATCGTATTGAGCACCAACAGCAGCGATAGCCGACTGCGCAAACGCAAATCGCCCGACAGTTCGTTAGCGACAGCAATATCGCTCGGCGGCAAGTGTTCGATGATGCGATTGACAATTTGTTGTTCGCGATTGACGTCCAACAGTATCCAGGTCGTCACAATCAAAGCAATAATACTGAGAACGGCAAGCCCAATAGCGAAGCGACGAACACCGACTCCCTTGTGAATATCAAACATCGTTGGGTTCATTTTCAATGGCTGACTGCGCGTAGCTAAAATCAAGTCACCTTGTGGGCTAGAAAACACACTCTGACGCTGCAAAAAGCTTGATACCGCAACGCATGACTTACTCTTCGTAACGGATCTCCAAGACCCTGAACGTGATCTTACCTTTAGGCACTTGGATCTCGGCAATTTCGTCTTTCTTTTTGCCTAAAAGTCCTTGGCCAATTGGACTTGTAATGAGGTAACGTCCCTTGTCGTAATCCTCATCGCCTTCGCCAACGAGCGTGATTTCTTCCTCGTCGTCCAAATCCATATCCAATACCTTAACTGTCGCGCCAAAGGCGACTTGGTCCTGCGGTACTTGACTCGGGTCAATAATAGTTGCGCGCTGCAATTTCGAACGCAATTGATCGATTCGGGCCTGCAACATGCCTTGCGCCTCGCGTTGCCCGTGATACTCCGCATTCTCTTTTAAGTCGCCTTCAGCGCGTGCTTCAGCAATTTTCTCGACTATGGCTGGCATTTCAACCGATTCCAGATGCTCGATCTCGCCTTTGATTTTGTTGTATCCCTTTTGGGACATGGGCACTCGATCCGACACAGCATCACCTCCAACAGGCAAAAAGAATTTTGTTCATCTATAAACGACAACGACCTGCTCGTGGCAGGTCAGTAGTGTGCAACGTATGTTGCTGAAAAAAAGTAAATTGTCACAACGGACGGCGCTGTTCCCAAAATCCTTCCTTCAGCTGGTGCCTTCATTGTGTCCTAGAATGCCACAAGAATCAACATGGACCTGGCAAAATGTCGGCAAGACGATTGCACGGATTTCGGCCTACTTTCAATGTTGCCGATTGGCGAGGCCTTCGGCGGACATGTACAAGATCGCTCCACAACCCTTGCAGTTGATGGCGAGCATTTGGTATAGCTCGCTCAGCATTTGCACATTCAGCATTTGGTGACAATTTCCGCAGGTTTGCCCATCGGTTCTTGCCAACGCCTCTTCCTGGTTTGCCTGCACTCGACGTCGGTATTCTACCAAAAAGTCACTGGGCAGCTCCTTTTCTTCGGCCGCGATCAAGGCCTGAACTTCCCCTAGGTCCCGCTCCAAACGCTGTTGCTTGTCGTGCGCCTCAGACTGAATCCGAGCAAGTTCCTTTTGCCCCGCTTCCAGATTGCTCATTGCGATTACGACTTTTGCATTGAGCTCATCTGCCCGTTCAAGCATTTCGAGAATCTCGTCCGCCAGCACACTATTGGCTTGTTCATCAGCGGCAATTTGATCGTTGAGCAATTGAAATTCTTTGTTAGACGAGCAACCATTGCGGCGACCTTGCAAATCCTTGATGCGAGCCTCCCGTTGATTCATGGTCAACTGTTTTGAGTCGGAACTTTTCTTGCAAGACTGCCAATTCAATTTAGCCTCTTCGACTGCCGCCTCAAATGAAGAGACCGCATTTTCTGCAACCTTAATAGCCCGCGGACAGCGCTCAATAGCTTCCGAAACAGAGGCTCGTCGCTTCAACAGATAGTGAATGTTCTCAAGACGTCCGTATTCGACAGCCATGTTTGACCCAGGTTAAAATCCCAAAATGTAACCTTTGCATTTTCACCGATCGTGACACAATTGTTAAGGCCCAAAAGTCTCGACTTCAAAAACTTCTTCAACAAATCCAAAAAGCTGCAGTGGCGACACTGCAGCTTTCAAATCTATTGAATTGAGAATGACGGGAGGGGCGTGTTGCGACACGCACTCCCCCGAAATGTCTAATTTGCCGACATCGCAAAACCCGAAAGCGCCTGCAATCGCACAGGATGCTGAAGCTTCTTAACGGCCTTGGCCTCAATCTGACGAACACGCTCGCGAGTCACTTTGAAGATTCGACCGACCTCCTCCAACGTGTAGGTGTATCCGTCGCCTAGCCCATATCGCAATCGTATTATCTCTCGTTCCCGAAAAGTTAGCGTCTTCAACAAATCGTCAATCCTTCCTCGAAGCATTTCGTTGTTAGCCAACCGCACCGGGCTTTCAAAATGGTTATCTTCGATGAATTCGCCGAAACTACAATCGTCGCCTTCACCCACTGGACGATCAAGACTGATCGGATGCCGACCAATATCCAAAACGCGTCGCACTTCTTCGACAGGCAGCTCGGCAATCACGGCGATCTCTTCAAATGTTGGCTCGCAGCGAGTTTCCTGTAAGATCTGCTTTTGAATATTGCGCAAACGCGTGAGCACATCGATCATGTGAACCGGAATGCGGATCGTTCGCGCTTGGTCGGCAATCGCTCGCGTGATCGCCTGCCGAATCCACCAAGTTGCATAAGTCGAGAATTTAAACCCGCGCCGATATTCGTACTTATCGACGGCACGCATCAGGCCCGTGTTTCCCTCTTGGATCAAGTCCAAGAAACTCATGCCCCGATTGCGATACTTTTTGGCAATTGAAACCACAAGCCGCAAATTGCAACTCGACAATTGTTGTTTCGCATTTTCAAACTCTTGAAAGAAACTTCGGCAATGTGCGGCGCGTTTCGCAATCCCTTCGGGGCTCTCCTGCGTCGACAACATCAACTGCATCAGTTCTCGTTTCAATTGCTTTCGTTGCGGAGCAAGCAAGGGCCCGTCACCCAAGCTTGAAAGTTGTTCCTTAACGAATTTCATCTTGTTCGCAAGTCGTTCCATTTGCTGAATCTGAGGGCTGATGCGTCGCGAACGTAAACTCAACTCCTCGACCAGATTCACAAGTTTAGCACGGCGTCGCAAAAACCGAGTTCGCACGACTCGCTTTTCGGCAGCGGGCACGCTTCGAGATACCAGCCGTCGAAAATCTATTACGTTCGCAGCCATCAAATGCTCAATAGTCTTGAAGTGATGGGGCATGCGAGCAAGAATTTGTTCCTTCGTCAAGCGTTCCGTCAAAGAGACTTTAATCGTTCGATCAAACGGCAAGTCTCCTGCGTACACTTTTTTCAGGACTTCGATCGTCGCATTCAATGCGTAATAGTTTCCCAGAACTGCACGTCGGTAGCGTTTGCGTGTAATTTCGATTCGTTTGGCAAGCGCTATTTCTTCGTCGCGGCTCAGCAATGGAACTTCGGCCATTTGACTCAGATAGGCGCGAATCGGGTCATCACCCGGTCGCGGCGGCCGCGAAGTGATCTTGAAATCGGCCAAATTGAAATCAGAATCGGCCAAGTCCTCGGAACTCGGCCCGTCTTCCAACGACAGCGCGGCCACGTCCTTGAGCTCAATGCCGCTATTCTCGATTGCAGCAACGAGATTCTCAAGACTCTCACCGTTGCTCGCCTCGTCAGGCAAAAAGTTCGATACCTCTTCGTAGGTCAAATAGCCTTGCTTTTTACCTTTTGTAAGCAATTGCGACAGTTCTAGTTCTTTCGCTTCCATGCGTCAAAATCCTCCTGCGATTTCCATACCGCAAAATTGACAACCTTCCAAAGTACGCTGCTTTCAAAGTAGAACATGCACATAAGATCAAGACCTAATTCTTGGTCCGTTTCGGTTCGCGGAAAAGATTCGGGATCCGCAAATTGAATTCTGGACCAGCGATTGCTTTGATCAAATAGTTAAGTTCCACTTTTTCACAACGATCGACAGTGCGGGGCGTCACCCATCCGTGGGCGCCGAAATTCCCTTGCGCTGCCGCATGGCCTCTAATAGCTCAACCAAGGCCACCTCTTCTTGTTGAGCATCCATATCTTTTTGTTGCAATTGGTTTATCAATTGCGTTTTACCGAGTTCACTTCGTCGCCGATCGAATTCGAGCAAAACACAGTTCAACTGCCAACGCAAATCAAATCCAGTTTCATTTTGTTTGTGCCCCGCCTGATCATCGAGGCGAATCAGTAAATCCTTCAGTACGTCGTCTTCTAGCGTCAACAGCAGCGCCTCGAATGACACCTCGCGCGAGTCATGAAACGCCTCGTTGATCAACTCGTAAATTTTGCGCAATGGTCCTGCGCTAAATTCGTCGCTGTGCACCGACTCAAGGATCTCATCAATCGTCGTCGGATCAAGTAACACGAGTTCGATCAATTCCGATTCAGCACTGTCTAACTTCGGAGCCTTGGCGTTATTTTTTTTCTGTATGTCTTCTGGCGGCTGATTGAGCCGCGCTGCGTTACGACGCATTTCAAGCAATCGTTGTTTTAACTGCTCGCGATCGACCATGAATTGCCGACTTAGTCGTGCCAACAATTGTTCGAGTCGCAGTTGAGACGAAGTCGAAGTCACCGCTGTCGGAGTCAAAGCCAATGTTTGCAAAATGTTTTCGATGGCACGATTTGATGCGTGTGTATCGTTCGTAAGATCAATGCCTGCGGTCACAGCCCTAATTTTATGTTCCAGCGCATCAGGTGCGCTGTCGATCATTTTCTGCAAATCCACTCCGCGATGCTGTTGCACAAAATCAAAAGGATCTTGGCCATCTGGCAAAGTCAAAATCCGCAAGTCCAACGACTCGGAAACAAAATGATCGAGAACTTCGTTCGCACGCTTTTGGCCTGCCGTGTCGCCGTCCAACAAGAGCGTTACACGATCGGCATAGCGTTTGAGCAGTTTGATATGGCGTTGATTGATCGCTGTTCCAAGTGCGGCAACCACCCCCGTCACACCTGCTTGGCGAACGCCAATCACGTCCGTGTAACCTTCAACGACTGTCAGTTGTCGCGTCTTGCTAGATTCATCCGACGCAATATTCAGACCGTACAAATTGTCGCTTTTCGAAAAGAGCTTTGTTTCTTTGGAGTTCACATATTTGCCTGGAGGCTCTTGCCCCTTCGGAAAAACGCCTGGGACCAACCGCCCGCCAAATGCAATGGGTCGATTCAACGTATCAAAAATCGGAAACAACAATCGACCTTGAAATCGCTCGAAGTAACTGGAGGACCATTCGCGGGCAGCAACTAAATCACAAGCTGCCAATATCTCTGGCGAAAAGTGAGTTGTGCGGGAATGATCAACCAACCAGTTGTTGGTCAGCGGTGCGAAACCAAGCTTGAATCGCTCGATGCTCTGGCTCGTGATCTGGCGCTCTCGCAAATACCGCCGTGCCAGTTCAGCGTCTGGGTCCTCCAGCAAACAATGATGATAAAGCTCCATCGCCCATTGCATTGCTTTGAACAGTGTTTGCTTGTCATCTGGCGAGCCTTTGACAACTTTGCGACCCCCAGGAGTAAACGCGATGCCGGCTCGGTCGGCAAGGATTTTTAATGCATCGCGAAACTCGACGCCCTCGCGTTTCATTACGAAGTTAAATACGTCTCCACGAATATCACAAACCCAACACGTCCACGTTTGTCGAACCGGGTTGATTTGAAGCGAAGGCCGACGATCATCATGCCATGGGCAACTAGCCACAAACATCGCGCCCTGACGACGTAATTGCAGATAGCTGCCTACCAATTCAACAATATCGGTGGCTTGCTTCACGCGTTCTTTGATGTCGAAGTCAACGGGCATCGACACGGTCTGGCCTCACAATTTAGAGTTGCATTACAAATCAGAGTTGTAAGCAGGAGGCCACAGATTGTCGCTTGTTCTAAACGCTCCAACATGACAGTGTCACTTTATGACATTGTCACTTTAGTGCATCACAACAAGCGATTGCAGGTAATATGGGCGGCACACCCATGATGTCATCCTTGCACATCATTCAGTCGATGTTTTAACACATCGACTGTTGGGATCAACCGCAATCAACTTTTCTGTGCCCTCCATAGCACAGCCCAGCAACCTAATTCATGGCCCTGCTTTTGGTCAACATCAATTTTATCACAATTTTCGAAATGCTATTTTCGGTATTGGTTTCGTTTGCAAGCACTTCGCGAA
>JAHEAM010000085.1 GCA_024642765.1 Planctomycetaceae bacterium | reverse complement strand
TAACCGCTACATTGCTGGTCGCGTTGAGCAGCCCGTTGGCCGGACTGAGTTGTTTTTCGTCAACCACGTCGGGAACAATTCCGAACTTCGCCGGACCATAAAATGAACTTTGAACAGCCAATAGCAGAAGTGCAAACAGCGACAACCAAAAGCTCCCGAAATACAACCCCAACAATGCAAAGATTGCAATCGGAACTTCAGCGATCTTGACCCACAAAATGACATTGCGTTTGCTAAACTTGTCAGCAAGTTGACCGGTATAACCTGATAGTAGCACAAACGGAATCGTCAGCACCAGCGAAATATAACCCTGCGTTCCGGGTCCCATCCGGTTGGCCCAGAGCCCTCCTGTAACGACCATCAATATCAAAATTTGCTTCAAAATATTGTCGTTGGCAGCTCCAAAAAACGAGACGCTCAACAGAGCGACAAACCCTCTGGTAAACAGCCGATCCTTTTTCTCCACGCCGGGCAAAACAGACTCTGGTTTGGAATCGAGTGCTTGTTTGAGGTTCATTATATCTGCTTTTGTTGAAGTGACATTTGCAGTGCGTCATTAACACCAACAAAGTGCCAGCGACAAACAAAAAAACAACAGATTGTTGGGAAAAAGGTTTTTAAGGTTTCTTCGTATCGCCTTTTGGGCGGAATACATTGCAATTCTGGTGAAGCCGTACTACAAACGTCGGTCCGAATCTGAGCGAGTACCTTTTTTGGCTGCTAGGTCGAGTTTTGTTCGGCCAATCGCTTCATCCGTAGCGTTAGCAGCCCCAACAGGAAACCAACCACGGCCAAATTGAAGCCGAAAATCACGAGATAACTCGGGTAATGCTGGACCGATTCTTCAAAATAAAGGTTTACCAAAACGCCGTACCCACATAACGAAAAGATCGTCGTAATCACGACCAGTTCCGCACGTCGAAAGAAACAGCTGGTCACAATTAACAGAAAGTAAAGCGACATCAACCATGCGAGCGGCTCGCCCTCCCCAATGCGTCCATTCCAGCGTAACGCGATCGTCATAAAAATCGGATTGATCGCAGCCCATGAGAACGGAATGACTGACTTGGTTTGGAAAACGTTTTGAGCCTTTTGGAAAATCATTACGACCAATGCCCATCCCAAAAGAATTCGAATGGTCCCCAACAACAAGCGAAAATTGTATTCCTTGCCTATGCCGTTCTCCTGCCAAATCCAATAATTAAAAGCGAGGATAGCCACCAAGACCATGGTAACTGCCAAATGGGCAGCCAGGACAGGTTCGCGAATTGTCCATTTACGGATACGACGTCTCCAATCGTTTCTAGCTCGAATAGGCTCGCCAGCTAAAAATCGTTGCAGGTCTTCGGATAGGTCGGTAGCGGTCAGGTAACGGTCGGCTGCATTTTTTTCGAGGCACTTCAAGCAGATGGCCTCTAGGTCCTTAGGGATATTCCGGTCAAGCTGCCGAGGAATGGTCGGCTCTTCTTGCAGGACCCGCATGAGGGTTTCCAACTGTGACTTTCCTTCAAAAGGAGGGCGCCCTGTCAACATCGCATACAAAATTGCGCCCAAAGAGTAGACGTCCGCCGCAGCGTCGATTTCTTTACCAGCAGCCTGTTCGGGCGGCATGTAACTCGGTGTACCTAACACCATTCCCGTCGTCGTCAGATTGCTGTCACCTTCGACACGTTTGGCAAGTCCAAAGTCAGTTATTCGAGGCTCTCCTCGACTGTCTAACAGCACGTTGCCAGGTTTCAAATCACGATGAACGATGCCTTGATCATGGGCGGCCTGAATGGCGTCAGCAATTTTTTTTGCTAACATGGCCGCCTCGCGCGGTGCCATTACTCCTTCCTTGATTCTCGCGGCGAGGCTTTTTCCGTCAACAAATGCCATCGAATAGTAATGTTGCTCTTCGAAACATCCGACGTCAAACACAGAGA
The DNA here is from genome assembly GCA_024642765.1 of Planctomycetaceae bacterium. Classification (GTDB taxonomy): domain Bacteria; phylum Planctomycetota; class Planctomycetia; order Pirellulales; family Pirellulaceae; genus BJ22. Next base: position 8,954 of record JAHEAM010000085.1, on the reverse strand, counting down.
CAATTCCTGCATGATCGAGTTTACCGGCCGCTTCGGCTTCGATATAGAATCGCTTCACTTCATCCTGCCCAGCAAGCTGGCCTGACAAGATCATCTTGATAGCTACTATTCGGTTCAAGCTTATCTGCCGAGCTCGGTAAACAACGCCCATACCACCGTGGGCAATTTTTTCCAGCAGTTCATAATCACTAACCTGGCGTGGGAGCAATTCATCAACCGGAAAATTCGGCCGTTCGATTCGACGGGGCGGTCGGGTTGCGGCATAGTCTGTTGTTGCCGACAAGTCGACCAAAAGCATTTCCGGACATTGCTCAAGGAAATTTCCAGCCTGCTTGTAGGATTCTAACAAAACTGCGACTTGGGCACGCAACTTTGTATCGTCGGAACAAGCCTGGTCAAGAAAATTGCTTCGTTCATCTGCCGCAGCGATTTCTAGTGCCGCATGGAAAATGTCTTTTACGTTGGCGTTAGCTTTTGGCATGTTCAATTTTAATTGAGGATTGATTTGACAAATCGGCGCCAGTTCTATTCCGCAACCGCCATCGCACCTTGCATTGCATTTTTCAGTCGCATTGCCTTGGCTAGTTATCGTTCATGTCCACGAGTCGCGAATACAACCAGGCCTTGGCGAACGACCAATGCCGGTTGACCGTGCGCACAGAAATATCCAAAACTTCAGAGGCTTGCTCAATTGACAAGCCAGCGAAAAAACGCAGATTAACAACTTGGGCAACGATCGGACTCTCTTCGGCAAGTTGTTCTAGAGACGCGTCGAGCGCGGTCAAAAAAGTTGCATCGTTGGGGTCCTCGAAATCAATTTTCTCCACATCAACCCGCCTTCGATCTCCGCCGCGACGCAAGCTTTTCTTTTGGCGCGCGTTTTCTATCAGAATCCGTCGCATGGCGTTAGCCGCCGCTGCAAAAAAATGCCCCTTGCTATTCCATGTCTGCGGGTTTTTTGTGTCAACTAGACGAATATAGGCCTCATGCACCAACGCAGTCGGTTGCATTGTGTGCTCAGAGGGTTCATGGGCCATTCGTGCTTGAGCCAATCGTCGAAGCTCATCATAGACCAATGGCAGAAGCTGCTCCGACGCAGCCTGCTCCCCCTGTTGGATAGCTTTCAAAATACTCGTAACGTCGTTCATAGACGCCAATATAGACGGAAACATTTAGTGTTTGGGGCTCGCTTCTAGACAAAATAAAAAAACGAGGTCGGCAGAACTCAAACAGTGCCTGGCAGTTTATTGAGTCTCAATTCTCGGCAGAATCGGCCGCGAAACCGTTTTTTGGATTTTTATTGGCACGATTTCGCCCACGATTTCGCACTGTTTTTTGGAGTTGGGGCCGTGACCGCAGTTTCAGTCTTGATTCTCAAGTGTTAATTTCGAGCGGTCTGTAAAACTCAATCTGTCATCGATTAAAAAGGTAGAGTTATGGATAAGCATGCTTCCTCTCGCGCCGAAGCGCCCCGATATTCCATCGATTCGAAAAAACGCCGAACCCATCCGCTAGTATCAACATCATTGCTGGTCGGCAATCCTGCTGCTCCTTCAAGGTACAAATTTGTCAGCACGCTCAATGAAACTTTGCCGGACATCGTGCTGCGAGAGCATCTCGGGCAAGAATCATTGTCGACACCCAGTCTGCCCCCTTTGACATGGAACGATGTGGTCGATGGAATTCTTGGTCTTATTTATCTGGTCATTGCCTTCGGGTTTACGGCATGGATTTTTTTCATGTATTCTCAGAAGTTCGCCTCATTGGGGAACCTGCAATTGCAGGAAATCCGCCAACAACTTTTTTAAACAGGTGATTCTACCTGAGCCGCAATCTTCTTCACGTTAATCAAGATTCTTCATTCGTAGAGCTGGCAAAATGACAATTCGAGCATTATGCAAATGTGGTACAAGGTTGCAGACGGAAGATCGTTTTGCGGGTAAAAAAGTGTTGTGCCCCTATTGCCGGCGCACCATCTTGCTACCAGAACGCACCGTTCCCAATGACAAATTGCAAAACGTTTCGGCGAGTACCAAAGATGCAATCTCGCCAAATAATTCCGTGTCACAGCCTGGGCAACCCACCAAGGTCGAGGACCTTGAGGTAAATGAGTTTCTGGATCAACCAATAGGGCAAACGAAAAAGTCCAGTACCTCCGAACCAGAAAGTGTGGTTGACGCCGAATTGGTAGCGCTAGCGGTTGGGCAGCGCGATTCGTCTGCCGAGCCAACAGGTTCGGGAAATTCAATTCAGCCCAGTCCAGCGGGCCCGTCCGCGCCGACCGTCCCTTGGACTCGACGGATGTTGATGACGCTGCTCGATCCGCAGGCAATCCAATGGTTGCTGGTGGTAGGTGGCGGCCTGATGGTGATTGGCATCATTATTTGGTTGGCCAGCCTGGGAATTTTTGAGAATGCCTACGTCGTCGCTGCCGCGCTTGGAATTGGCAACCTGGCCGTTCTTGCCGCAGGTTGCTTCGTAATGCTCAAGACGCGATATCAGACTGCGGGTCGGGCGGTGGCGTTCTTGGCCTGTGTGATCTTGCCCTTGAACCTCTGGTATTACGAGTATCAGGGCATGCTGTCGCTGGACACAAATTTGTGGATGGCAGCGTTTGTCATTTGCTGGATCTATATCGGGACGGTTTACCTGCTAAAAGACCCTTTGTTCGTGTTCGCCGTGGAGGCGGGTGTCACGCTGACAACTCTGTTGCTGATGGCCAGCCTGGGGCGATTGAACGATGCAGCGTCGTTGAGCATGACATTATTGGTGTTAGCGTTAGTGTCCATCCACGCGGAACGCGCTTTTCCCACGAAGGTACCCTTGTTTTCTCGGGAGCGATTCGGCCTCAATCTATTTTGGTCGGGACAGATTCAACTTGCCGCTTCGTTGATCGTATTGGCAGCTGCTCAAGTCATTAGGTGGACCATCGCCGAACCCGCTGAGCTGATCTGGGGAATTCATTGGACGGGTGCTCTGGTCAGTGGAGGAAGTGCCAAGTTTGTCGCGGGAGCGATCTGGCTGGCTGGAATGTACGCCTATGTCTATTCGGACCTGATTGTGCGCCGCCTGGGGGTCTATACCTATCTCGCGGCGATCTGTCTGATGATGGCCGAAGTCACGCTGGTCGGTTGGGATGTGTCGCCCGAATTGCTGATCGTGTTGATGACTGCGACCGCGGTGGCCGTGAATTACGTTCTGTCCCTCGCGGGGGAAGGCGCCCAACAAATGCGTCGGACTCTACCCCCCTTGAGCGTGCTGATCAGTTACCTCGCCGTCGCCATCGGCTTGGTATTGCATTTGCGGGCGACCAGCCAATTGATTGAATTGGGAAACTGGAATCGAGCCACTGACAGGTACTTTGTCATTGCCATGCTGGTTGTGGCGATTGGAAACCGAATTTCAGCATTCCTGAACCGCCACGCAGCGTTTCGTTATTCGGCGCATTATATTATGTTGAGCGCAACGGGCGTGATGATCGGTGCGGCTGGTTTGTTGCGGAACCTGGGCATGGAAAAGTGGCATGACCAGGCACCGCTATTAATGGTCATTCCTATCCTGTATCTTTTGGCTTCCGTGTTACGAACGGAACGATCCGTTCGCGGACCTTTGCAATGGGCTGCGCATGGCGCGACAGCCATCATCGTTATATTGACGATGCTTTCGTCATTACGATTTGTTCAAATTTTTCGGCTGTTTTGGGATCCGGGTTCGTTGTCGGTCGGCTACGTCAACTTGCTGGCGGGACTCGTGTTTGCCCAAGCGGCGATCTTTTATGCGCTTGCCGCGATCATTCGCCGCAAACAGCTTAACGTTTACTTGGCTGCGGTTGTTGGCTGTGCTGCGGTGTGGCAATTCGTCCTGTTTCTTGCCCTTCCCGATTCATACTACTTGCTACTTTTCGCCTTGATTGGGATTGGGATGTTGATCGCATCGCGTTTGGTGGGAATCAGTGAACGCGAAGTTTTCCAAAAGAGCGGCGAAAAATCGTTACAAATCGCGGGACCTGGCAGTCCAATGTACCATGTTGGCAACGGCGTTTTGGTTGCGGCTTTCGTGGCCGCAATCTTACAAGGGGCGCTTGAACTGTTAGGTCGTTCGGAATGGCAGTCGGTCGATTGGGAACATTCAACTGTTCTGGGTTTAACGACTGTCGCGGGTGCGCTTGCTACCTTGCTGACGCGACCTGGAATTCAACGTTGGTGGCACGCCACAGGAACTGTCGTCCTAGCGACGCTCACGTTCATCAATATTCTGCTCCCGATCGACCCTTGGCGAAAGGCGGAAATTTTTGTGGTGGGAGCCGGCTTGGTCATGCTCATCGCGAGCTACATCGCGCACTTCCGTGATAAAAGCGATGCGGACCTAGTCGCGATCGGCAGGTGGCTGGGGAGCCTCGCCGTCTCGCTGACTCTGCTGATCGCCGCATTGACGTTCCGCTTTACCACAGGGCCATCGCTGCCTGACGAAATAGGGTTGTTGACTGCGATGATCTTCATGTTGGCCAGCGGCGCTAGCTTGCAGTTCAAAGCTCCCACGCTGCTGGCGGCCGGAGCAATGACGGTTTACCTCGCCGTTGTCATTGTGGAACTGGCATATTCACCTCAAATCGCAATCGGCGTATACCTTGCCGCAGGAGGTTTGCTGGTATTCTTCATTGGGCTGGTATTGAGTATATACCGCGAACGATTGTTGGAGTTGCCTGAACGGCTTGCCAAGCGTGAAGGTCTTTTCAAAATCTTCAATTGGAAATAACAAGCAGTTTCGAATGTTCAAAAAACTCCGTAAAACCGAAACTACAAATGAAATCATCGAGACGCAACGAATGAACCACCCATTGCCTTCCGACTCACGCAAGGCCCTTTTGGACCTTGGCTTTTATAAAGCCATAGCCACCAGCGGCCTTGTCCGCAGCCCAAGACAATGGTAACGAACAGAATGTCGGAGAATTGAAGTCGAAATAAACAGGGAGCCTTTTTGGTTTAAGAACCCGCCATTCCTGTTTTCAAAAGCTGACAAATTGAGAAGTAGAAAGGCAAGCTAAAGAGCTTGATATCGAACCAATGCTTGCTCCCTATCCCAGACAATGTCGCAAGAACACTAACACTCTGAGCAGATTCGATTTCTTGACGCTTGGTCTTGTGGTAGTGATGTTCGTCGTCCTCGGCATTGAGTCGAATGCAGTCGCGCAATCGCTGCCGGCCTCAAGGCTACCGAATATCGTGATCATGATGGCAGACGACTTAGGGTTTGGCGAGCTTCAATGCCTCAATCCGACTCGTGGAAAAATCCGCACGCCTTGCCTGGACGCTATTGCCGCTAATGGCATGGTTTTTTCCGACGCCCACAGCGGATCGTCCGTCTGTTCGCCGACTCGGTATGGGCTGTTGACAGGGCGTTATGCTTGGCGAACACGTTTGCAATCAGGCGTGTTGACGGGAGGCGAATCGTTGATCGCCAAAGACCGTTTGACGATTGCTAAGATGCTGCGTGGTCGCGGTTATCACACTTGTGTCGTTGGGAAATGGCATCTCGGTATGTTGTTTGACGGAAAACACCAAACGGGGGATGTGCCAGTTGGCAACCGGGTAACAGATGGTCCGCTGGATCGCGGTGGCTTCGATGAGTTTCACGGCTACCATCATGCAGGGCAGATTCAGGTATGGGTGGACAACGATCAAGTTACAGGAGCGGTTGAACCAGTAGAGATGTTGCCAAGGTTAACGCAGGCTGCCGTCGATTACATTGACGGTCGTGAGGGAAAAGATCAGCCGTTTTTTTTGTTTGTGCCGTGGAGTGCTCCTCATAGCCCAGTAGCTCCCGCGCACGAGTGGCAAGGGGAAAGTGGACTGAACGCTCATGCCGATTTCGTGATGCAAACCGACGACAGCTTTGGCCAGGTGATAAAAGCTCTTGAGCGGAATGGCCTAACAAAAAACACGCTCGTCATTTGCACATCTGACAACGGCACATCGGCCCCGACGGCCAACATCCCTAGACTCCAATCGCTGGGACATTTTTCGAGCGGTGACTTGCGCGGTTCGAAGGCCGACATTTGGGATGGCGGACATCGCGTTCCGTTTTTGGTTTCTTGGCCAACCAAGGTTCAACCTGGTTCTCGTTGTGATGATCTGGTTTGTTTGACAGATGTCTTTGCTACGTTGGCTGAGATATTGGCATTTGAAATTCCGGAAACGGCAGCCGAGGACAGTTTCAGCTTCTATTCTGCGTTAACAGGAAAACATGTTGCGCGCGACCATGTGATTCATCATTCGAACCTTGGGTACTTCGCGATACGGCACGGTGACTGGAAGTTGGCTTGTTGCCCTGGCTCGGGCGGTTGGTCTAAACCGAAACCGAGCATCGCATTTTGGAGTGAGACGCAGTCTGCAGGCCGACCGATGGTTCAGTTGTATGACATGCGTCATGATATTGGAGAACAAAACAACCTAGTTGCGGATCAACCTGAAAAGGTCCTGGAGCTACGTGCAATACTGGATCGAATCATCGCTCAAGGACGCAGCACTCCTGGCGCTAACAAGGCTAACGACACGAAGATTGTTGTCGACAAACCACCGTTGGAAACAAAGAGAAAATAGCAAAATCACAGTATAAATTGACGAGAATTACACCTGTTCAACATGCCATTGCTACTTTTCAGAAGTGTAAGTGATGGTCAAACTCTTTGAGCGCGTTTTAGTAGCTTCATTAGTAGTTGGTGACTGACTGTAGGTTGGCGATGTCCATTGGTTGAAGCCATTAGCATTCGATCACGTTGACAGCCAAGCCGCCTCGAGACGTTTCTTTATACTTGCGGGACATGTCGGCTCCGGTCCGACGCATTGTTTCGATGACTTTGTCGAGGGGCACACGGTGTTGACCGTCTTCGCGCATCGCCAAACGCGACGCATTGATTGCTTTGACAGCGCCCATCGCATTGCGTTCAATACATGGCACTTGCACCAGTCCGCCGATCGGATCGCAGGTTAATCCCAAATTGTGTTCCATTCCAATCTCGGCAGCCTGTTCGACTTGGTAAATCGTTCCGCCAAAAACTTCGGTCAATGCGCCTGCTGCCATCGAGCAGGCCACGCCAACTTCGCCTTGGCATCCGACTTCCGCACCGGAAATCGAAGCGTTCTTCTTGTACAGCATTCCGATCGCGGCAGCTGTCAGCAAAAACCTAATAACGCCATCTTCATTTGCTTTGGGGACGAAGCGATCGTAATAGTGCAGCACGGCTGGAATGATTCCTGCCGCACCGTTTGTCGGAGCCGTCACAACTCGGCCCCCCGATGCGTTTTCTTCGTTGACAGCGAGAGCATACAAGTCGACCCAATCCAAAATGGACAACGGGTCACGTAGAACAGACTCAGGGCGCGAGGTGAGACTGTGGTAGATAACGGCGGCGCGGCGTTTGACCTTGAGGCCACCTGGCAAGGTTCCCGTTCGCGAACATCCACGCTTCACGCAATCTTGCATGACGTTCCAAAGGTGAAGCAAGCCGGCGCGAATTTCCTCCTCGGTACGCCACGTCTTTTCGTTTTCCATCATGATGTCGCTAATCGCGCATTTGCGTGACTCGCATAGCTTCAAAAGTTCGGCTGCGCTATTAAAAGGATAAGGTTCAGCGGCTTTTGCAATCGCGGCCTCTCCGCCATAGGCTTCTTTTTTCGAAAGCACAAATCCGCCACCGACAGAATAATACGAACGAATGATCTTTGGCGTTTCACCCACAAACGCAATAAAGCGCATGCCATTCGGGTGATAAGGCATCGATTCCTTGCGACGAAAGAGAATGTCGGTTTCTTCTGTGAAGGCAATCGTTTTTTTCCCGAGCAAGCTGAGTGATTTCGAATCGCGAACACCAGCAATTTTGGTTTCGACTTGATCCGGATCAATGGTCTCGGGCGACTCGCCCAGTAACCCTAACAAGATCGCCGTATCCGTCCCGTGGCCTTTGCCGGTCAGTGCCAGAGAACCGTACAGGCGAACCTCAACTCGATCGACCTTGGTTGCGATTTTCTTTTCGAAGACCCGCGTGGCGAACATTCTTGCGGCACGCATTGGCCCAACACTGTGCGAACTTGAAGGCCCAATTCCGATTGAGAACAGGTCAAAAACACTGATAGACATAGAAGCTGTTTCTAAGAAACGTTGTGAAAGCCGAACTGGCAATATCGTATCTCATTTCCCAATTGTCACCAGGGACGATTCGCCGCAACTTTCGATGTGATTGGCTGAGAACCCTACGAACGAACGGCAAAAGTGAGTACACTAAATGCTGCGAAACATTCATCAAAATTGTGCTACCTGAATGAGGCTTTGAACTGCCGTGCCCAAACTTTCTCAACGCGCGGAACGCCTGCCAGCGTCTCCGATTCGAAAACTGGCCAAATATGCTGACGCTGCCAAAGCACGCGGAACGAAAATCTATCACTTGAATATTGGCCAACCCGACATTGCCACCCCGCCTCAATTCTTCGCGGCGATCCAACAAGCGAACATCGAAGTCCTAGCCTATAGCCCATCACCGGGCTACCAATCACTTCGGCAGGCAATCGCCGATTACTACGGACGGATTGGCCAGCCGATTGCCGCCAGCGATGTGACGATCACGACCGGTGCCTCGGAAGCGTTGGGGTTTGTTTTCGACGCTATTTTGAATCCAGGCGACGAAGTGATCGTTCCCGAACCCTACTACGCTAACTACAGTTCATTTTCGATGGAGAAGGATGCCCAAGTTGTCCCAGTCACGACACGCATCGAAGACGATTTTGCGTTGCCCAACATCGAGGCGTTTGAAGCGAAAATCACTCCGCGAACGCGCGCGATCTTGATCTGCAACCCAGGTAACCCAACCGGCATCTTGTACCCGCAAGAGTCTTTGGAACAACTGCGGACGTTAGTCAAAAAGCACGATTTGTTTTTGATTGCGGACGAAGTCTATCGTG
>JAHEAM010000524.1 GCA_024642765.1 Planctomycetaceae bacterium | reverse complement strand
GACGTCCTTTGCTGGCAAGAAATAATTCATTTATTACTACCTGTTTCATTCACCATCAACGACCCAACGAAAGTAACCCAATGCCTCCGAAAAACCCCTATCAAGAAGATTCAACCCGAGCCGCCTCCAGTCGCATCAGCCTCTTGATCAAAGTTTACGAACGAACTTTGGGTTTTTTAGATTCAGCTCAAGAGGCCGCAAATGAAAAATCAGAAGATTTGCTGCGAGCCCTTCAACTCAAAATCCAACGAATGCTGTTGGGACTAATGGCTGGACTTGACCTGGATGCAGGCGAAGTCGCTGTCAATATTGGTCGTTTAATCGAATTCTCAATGGACCGCACTGTCAATCGAGATTTTGCACCCGCTATTCGAATCATCGCGCAACTGCGGGACACCTACGTTGCCATTCAGGCCGAAGTCGAAGAACTAGAGGAATCTGGAGCCCTAGCGAACATGATCAAGACCGAAGGAATTGAGATTGCCGTCTAATGGCTTGCACCCATGCCGAGTTTGGCACTATCGCCAAACGGTTCTTTCTCCCGGGACGTTGGCACGTTTGAGCGGAGATAACGTTTCTTCAAACATTGGTGTTGCAACCTCACCCGAAATCAATAAGTCCGTTCGATTCGTTGCGGATTTGCTCACGGAATTTGCTTGACGCAAGTTTTGGGTTGATTTCACGCCAGCGTTCATTTGATCCTCATACCAACTGGATGCCGTTTCAGCGGCCCGAGTTGACGCAAAAGTTTGCGGAATCGGCTCAACGGAAGCGATGACACGCGAATTGGTTCGATCGACAAGTCCAGACATAGCGTCGACTGCATTTGCCGAGGGCTGCGAACTCCGCGCAAGTTTCGCAATATCCGAGTCGTTACTACCTAGCTCAACCCAACGTTTCCAAGTCAACTGCAAGTCGGAAAGGTCTTTGAAGCCATAATACTGCTGAGTGACGCGGTCCCAAGCCCCAGTGTCTTCTTCGTATTGCAGTTGTGCAAGTGCAGCACCAACGTACTGAACGAAATGGGCGCGGCCTTTTTGCAAAATCAAGAACCGCGCAAGCGAATAGCTTTGTGCATAAAGCGGCAGCATGCCATCTGGGTTTTGTGGGTAATTCATCATCACGAATAGTCGATTGAACGGGATGCCTTTTGTCGGCTTGTTGGGACCTGGCGTCAAAAACTCAATCAATAATTCTTGAATTTTCTTGCGTTCGGACTCGTGTTCGACGGTCGTGCATGCCCCTTCATCCGCCCAACGCGGAAGCGGCCGACCGAAATGCGTCGCAAAAATCGTATGCGTGATTTCGTGAGGCAATACGGCATCTAACAATCGATCGGGTGGACCAAAAATTCTCATCGACCATTGCGTGGGAACACCCGCCCCCGGCTCACCTACAAAGACGAAAGACGTTTCACCGCCACCATGCGGTGCGATTTCGACTTTGATCGGGCACTTTTCGTTCCAAATCGGCAATTCATGCCCCAGCCATTCTTTCGCGAGTGACGCGCGATACTTTTCAGCTTCGTGTGCAACTTGTTTCGCCAAATTCGAATCGGCCGCTCGAACGACAAAATTCGTTGTTTCGACTTGGAACAAGCGACCAGCTGGTTGAGTCGAGTCGTTCGTTGCATTTCCGACCGCTCGCGATGCATCAGCAAAACGGACTGGTGGACGACCATTAGCCGGTGCAACCAGTCGAAACTGGCCTTGCACATTACCCGTTAGAAAAACGAATGGCAGTAACGTCAGTGAGAAAAGCAAGCGACTCCATTTCGTCGCCATTAATGTCGAATTGCACATCCAGCGCAACCGCGCATTCACCCAACGTCCACGAGCATCCATGCTCTGTCTCCTTGGTCGCAACAAGCGATTTCAAAACTGTCGTTTTCCGTTGTGACATCCTGTCAACTCACGGTGGAATTGGTCGGCAGCATAATACTGTTTTTCATTCCCGAATAGAAACCTACGATACAACTTTGTTTATTGTTCAAGGCTTCTGAAATTCCATGGCAGGAGAATCTAACTCAATCGAGCCAAGTCCCAAAGAGGAAAAACAAATCATCGCGGGACGACGCCAGCGTTTCCGCTTTGCTAGCAATTTTTCTGTCGACCTATCGCCTAGTCTGCCACTTTCAACCAGTATTCCATTGGCTTTCCATAAACGCTCGGCGCCTGGACTCAATACACTCGGCGGAATACAGACGCTTGACCAATCTATAATAGCCGCTTCTCAAGTCATCGACACTCATGTGTTTGGGTTGAAAATTGACGTCAAACAAGGTGCAGAGATCCCAGCGGCCTGGTTCCAAGACTCGTCCCTCTTGCAACAAACGAGCATAAAGCGGCGTTCCAGGAAACGCCGTCATGACCGTTACTTGCACCTCATACAACGGAATAGACATCGCAAAGTCATAGACTCGTTCGAAAACATCGGGCGTCTGATGATCCAACCCCAGCACAAAACAACCGTTGACCGTAACCCCAGCGTCTTGGATTCTCCGAACTGCGTCGACATATTCATGAGCGCGACGGCGTTTGAAATTGCTGCGCAGTTCGACACCGTCCAAATCACTGGCGTCGGGACTCTCAAGGCCAATTAATAATTGCCGACACTTGGAATTTTTCAAACGAGCCAGTAGTTCTTGATCGTCTGCAACTGAAATATCGGTTTCCGTAAACCACTGAACTCGATGTTCGATCAGAGTGTCGCACAGCTGCCGCCCCCAACGCTGGTCAACGAAAGTGTTGTCATCGGCCAACTCGATAAAAGGACGCTTGTTAACTCGCTTGATGGCATCCAAGTCGCTTGAGATCGACTGCATCGAACGCTTGCGATAGGGCAAATCCAGCATGATACTCGACGCACAAAAATCGCAACGCCATGGGCAACCTCGGGTCGTCTGTAGAGGAAAACGATTCCAATCACCT
>JAHEAM010000523.1 GCA_024642765.1 Planctomycetaceae bacterium | reverse complement strand
GTTGATGCCGTAACTATCCAAGATATACGCTGGCTCCTGGGAAATATCCAGCGTTTCGGGGGCGGCAAGTTGCATGCGGGCGGCGAGTTCATAGCTGCGAATTCGAGCTTCCAGTCGTTCGTCGTCACTACGCATCGCGGCGTGCATGTGGTTCGTCTCGCGCAGCAGGTCTTGGACTGCCGACTCGCTACGGGAATTAATAAAGTCACCGCGTTCGTGCGGGAATAAATCTGAAATGGGATTGTCAGCCCCTGGATAAATGACGGTACCACTGTGTTGGGTTGGTAAGAAAGCTGCATCCCAGTTCTTCACGCCATTCGAGGGCATACCGCGTTGGTCGGGCAACACGACAAAGGCTGGCAAATTTTCGTTCTCACTTCCCAGACCATAGCTAGCCCAACAGCCTATGCCAGGAAATCCGGGGCGAACAAAACCGGTCGTTTGCAGTAACGTGGCGGAACTGTGAACGCCAGTCTTGCCAACTAGGTTATGCACGAAGGCGATGTCGTCCACGCAGGCCCCCAACGCGGCGACTGGTTCGGAAATCATCTTGCCACACTCGCCGTAGGACTTGAAATCCCAAACCGGTTTCTTCCATGGTCCAAGGCCATTTTGAAACGCCTCCACGTGTTCGCCAAAGTCGCTGGGCTGTCCGTCAAGCCGGATTAATTCTGGCTTGAAGTCCCACAAGTCGATATGGCTGGCGGCACCCGCCATAAAAAGTTGCACGACGCGTTTGGCTTTGGGCCGAATCGGGGTAGGCTTCACGACCGATGCGTCCACGGGGTTGCCCAGCAAACGATCGTTGGAGAGTAAACTGGCCAGCGCGATGCCACCCAACCCGCCGCCGGCCGAATTCAAAAAATCTCGACGCGCGCGAACGCAAGGCGGGCGGCGTGGATGGAATGGTGAAGAATGTCTCATGGCACGGCCTGAAATCCAGCCAAAATAAGGTGACATTGCGCTTTGGAAGCAACCTGCGAAGCGCAAAAGCCGACGTCCGTTAAGCGTCCGACGATTCAGCTTGCCGCCTTGCCCAGCCTTGCTCGCACTCCGATGGCAAGCCACAATCATAACAAACCGGCGCTGGTTGGGATTCAATTCAGGGAGAGTAGCATTGATGAACGAACTATCCAACGACGTGATGGCCAGCTTCTATCGATGCCGGCGCGCCGATGATTTTATTGAAACCTTTTATAAATCGTTCCTATCCAAGTCACCTGCGATCGCCCAGAAGTTTGCTGCCACAGATTTTAAATTGCAAAAGCTATTACTGCGTCAGTCATTGCTTGAAATGATCTGTTTCGATCGTGGTTTACCAGGCACTCACGAAGAGATAGCCAGATTGGGACGCAGTCACCAGAATATGCATATCACGCCAGAGATGTATGCTTGGTGGCTCGATGCCTTGTGCGAGGCAATCCGACAGCACGATCCGGATTATTCTTCGGCTTTAGAGCAGCAGTGGCGTTATTCGATGAGTAAATCGATCAACGCCATGCTGTCGGCGGGTGAAACCAATTTGACGGAAGAGAATTGACCGTTATTTCTTGTCTTTTGTCGCAAACGTCTCCTGCGTTCCTCGGGCCGGAATGCTTACCGTGTATTGACGGCTATCGGGGGCAACGGACAGATGAATGATATGGCCCTGGCAATGCTCGCCGTCTTCGAGGTTCGCGATAAATTTGTCGTCCACGTTGTTCACCGAACCATCGGGTCGTAAATTTTTGTGCATCTGAAAAATGCCTTGCAGCGATTTCGTGGCCTTGAGGTTGGCAAAGACTTCCGGCAAACAACCTTTCTGGTCACCGTTATTCATAACGGCAACGCGGGGTTGGATAGTCTCTAAAACGGCTGGGTTATTGCTGCTGTCTAAACCGTGATGGGTCACCTGATAAACGTCGACGGGGCCTATCAAGTCTTTCGGGCACACGAGCCGCATTTCTTGGTTCCAAGTCAGGTCACCACCGTCAAAGAATCGAAAGTCACCGAATTGGATGAGCGTGACGACGCTGTTGGCATTGTCGGAGCCGTCCCGATCTTTGGGTTGGCAGCTGGCGCAAATCTCTGAATTGGCCACCGCTTCCGAACCGGCATCGACGAATTGTTGCCTGGTTCCCAAGCAACGCATAGAGACTTTGGGGCCATCGATGTTTTGTCGTAGCGGCAGCAAATCGCCGGGATGAATCACCGTCCGTCGTTCACAGTCGAATTCAAAGTATTCGGCCCCTGGATCGTTGGGCATGCCCTCAAATCTCCCGTTGTCGTAAACCGCAACGACAGGCATCAGAGTGGCTAACAAGGCTGCGCCACCGAAATGGTCTTTGTGGTAGTGCGTAGTGATCAAGTGGTCGATGTGGCGGAGCTTCGCGACCTGCGTGGCGACGTAGACAATGCGATTGGCATCTCGACGACCGGGATTTCCCGTATCAATCAAAATCGATTCGCCAGCCGGCGTGACCATCAGCGTCGAAGCGCCTCCCTCAACGTCGACCCAGTAGATGTCGAAGCGACCATCTTCCTCACCGGCAAAAGACTGCCAGCATCCACACGAGACGCCGATTGCAAATATTAGTAATTGTTTCATGATGTTTTCTTTGGGGAAGTGCGGGAACCTAGCGACAGGGAAGCGTCAAGGTACATCATGTTGCGTGCCCAGCAAATCGTTTACAGCTTTGTTGGCAACTCGCACAATGTACTTGTTCGGCTGATTTTCGAGAGCAGCCTGTAAATCCTCAAGGGCTGGCCGTGCGGCTTCGTCGAGTTCGTCTAACACAATGGCGGCGGCCAGACGTCCCCACTCATGCTGGCTGCGGAGTTCCTGTTGTAGGACCGGCAAACCAAGGTCGGTTCGACCGAGGCGACACAAACCTCGGGCGGCGGCGATGCGGACACTGGGTGACGTATCGTCGATCAAACTTGTCAGCGGCAAG
>JAHEAM010000522.1 GCA_024642765.1 Planctomycetaceae bacterium | reverse complement strand
CACACTCGTGGTCGATCTCGACCGATCGCAGGGAGGATTCCTCAAGATAAACCAGCAGCCGCTCAATGACCTTCAGGACCAGATTGGACCACTACAATCAGCGACTCCCTCTGAGTAGCGCGTTCCGCCCAACCATCGATCACATGCCTTGGAGCCGGCCGCCTGCCCGCAGTCAAGTGTGTATTTATCACCGCTGGCCCAGCAAAGATTGATTTTTACAACGAGTCCCGGGGAGGTGAGTATCAAGAAAGCCGCTCTGGAAAATGGCTTCTCCAACCGAAGCCGATTCGCAGAGGACTTTTGGAAGTTGTTTGGTATTCTCCCCTCAGACGTTCCCAGAGCATGATACAACAGCACTAAACTATTGGTTCCATGCAAGAACCTTGGTCGTTGGCAAACGGCGGAGACCGGGGCTTGAAAAGAGACGTTCTACGTTGGCAAACTAGTCGGGAGAGTTTAATGAGGACGCCGCGACCTTTCCCTGATTCTTCACCAATAATATGTATCGATGGAAACCAAGTGACAAAACTATTCTGTTACCACCGACTCATTCATTGAGGTGTGTTTCCGCCCAGCGTTTTGTTAACTGAGATAATAGGCGCTGGGCTGTTTCTGGTTGTGACTCAGCAAGATTCTTGTTTTCACCCTGATCGCTCAGGTGATCATACAATTCCAAGAAGCCGGTTTGATGCTCGACCAGACGGTAGCGATGAGTTCGGATGGTCCGCGCGCCACCAAAATAGGAGATGGCGCATAGTCGTTCAGCATCCTGCTGCAATTCACTGGAGGTGTCCGCCAACATCAATCCCGGCAACATTTTGCCATCGAGGCGATCCGGTGATGGAATGCCACACAATCGACAAATCGTCGGAAAAACGTCGATCGTTTCGGTGACGCTCGCGTTTCGTTGAGCTAGTGATTGTCGCGTGGCCTTTGACCCAGATGGCGCGTGAACAATCAACGGCGATCGCAACGACTCTTCAAAAAGCGAATGCTTGCCCCATATGGCGTGCTCCCCCAAATGCCACCCGTGATCTCCCCAAACGATAACGATCGTATTTTGATCCAGTGATTGCCGTTCTAGCTCTTTCAGCAGTTTGCCGACCTGTCGATCCGCAAAAGTCACACAGGCCGCATAGTGGCGCCGGATTTCCAACGCGAATTCGGCATCTTGATTCGGATCTCGCCCCCATCGTTGGTACTGCTTGAACTCATCTGACCGATGCCAGGTGGTCGTTCCCTCGGGTTTCTGCGGGTGTTGAATGGGGGGAAATCGAGTTTCGTCATACAGGTGAAAGTCGCGGGCGGGGGCTCCAAAAGGCAAATGAGGGCGAAGCAGTCCGACGGCCAGAAAAAATGGCTTGTCGTCCTGCGCGAATGCTTGCAATTCTTCAATCGCCTGTGGAACCGTTATGCCATCAGGATAATCACTATCGTCAACGTCAGCATGTTGAATCACATTCATCTTTGCGGGGGCGGAACGAATTTCACCTTGGGCCAACCCGTGCATCCAACCGCGTGGATGTTTCCATTGCCCACTCGGTTGGTAGCATCGATCCCAGGCATCAGGCATTTCAAGCTGTTGTTCGTCATCCCAGTCGGCCCCACCCGATCCGCCAGGATGATGTGAGACCTTCCCGATCGATACTGTTGTGTATCCATTTTTACGAAACCACTCGGGCATGCTGACCGGTACGCGCTGGTTGTCTTTGATTCTTGCAGCGCGCCGAAAAAGTGCATCGTTGTTGGCAGGGCCGTAGCAGCCAGTTAGCAAAGCGTATCTCGAAGCACCACAAGTCGGCGCCTGGACATAATGCCCCAGATAGGTTGTGCTGTCGCTGGCCAAGCTATCCAGATTGGGGCTGATGATATGACTGGCTCCATAGCAGTTTAATTCCGGCCGAAGATCGTCGATGCAAATCAACAAAACGTTGGGACGTGAAACCAAGGTCTCCGTTGGGTTACTTTGAGCCGGTTGGACGGGTTGGGACTGAGCGTTGCAATTAGACGTTAGTCCCGCAAGACATGCGACCCACCACGCAAAACCCAGTTGCCATAACCAATATTGTTCAAGTCTTGACGTGTTATTCATAGATCCACTTAATTCCCCATGGCCCAGGAATCATTTGTTTCCCGTTGGGCGTTTCGTCGTTGTTGTTTGAAGTCAATCAAAATGTTAATCGGTAATGTTATTTGGGTATGAACCAATCACGGTCATTAAAATTATCGGCGTACCAAAGGGTACTTGTTTGTGTCAGGTAGGTTTCGGATGAAATCTAATCTTAACGTTAATTTAGAAACCTACACGCATTAGCCTTCGCTAACTCTGAAAAAGGCGTTCCGATTATTTGGAGCGAACGTTGGACGGGCAAAAATTAATCCCGAATCTATTGAACAGGGCATGCCGAATTCTTTTTCAACGTAGAAATATCGAGCCGTGAGTAGCTAGTTGAAGAATGGCCGGCAAGCCTGTTGGGAAACGAATCACAAACACGTCGCATCCAGAAACGGGTCAAACGAAACGCGTTGGCGAATTGGGTTTTTCAATTTCAAGTGCCTTCATTCGATACGTAAGCGTGGAGGGCTTAACTCCCAACAGTTCGGCCGCGCCCCCCGAGCCTGCGATCCGCCATTCTGCGTGTCTTAACGCAGCAATCAGGTTTGCTTTTCGCCGACGGAGCGCAACCTCGTTTGGTGGTCGCACCGACTACCGGCTGTGAGAAAAAAATGGTCGGGTCAAGTCGTCATTGGTATTGCGTTGGTCTCAGGGGCAAAACGCTGAGTAACTCGTTTAAGGTGGGTCAAGTGGTTCCAGGCCATTTGAGCGCTTTGGAACACGATCGGCGAGGGGCAAGTCACGCGACCTTGTTAAACTGCGATTCCGCCTGAATGAAAATCGCAAGACACGTGGCGCAAAAAACATGCCCGACAGCTGGTAA
>JAHEAM010000521.1 GCA_024642765.1 Planctomycetaceae bacterium | reverse complement strand
ATGTGGTGCTCAGGAAATCATTGCCGCCGTTTCCGTTAATGTTGATCACTCGAACTTGAGACGATTCGAATTGATATTCGATTGAGTTGATCGAGACCTTGACTCCATTCGATTTATCGAGAGAAATTTGGTCGTTGCCATTTGTACCGACGACATCGAGAACCCCATTCTTCAGCGAAACAAGATTTAGCATTGTTAGGTCGACCGAACCATTGCCGATGACTTTTATGAAACAAGTTTCTCCATCTTTGATATTGCAGTCCACGCGCAATTGCCCATTTGCCATTGTTGCGTTAGCAATGACGTTTTGATTTGAGTTCAAGACTAGAACTTGCATATTGCTGTTGGCGTTAGTGCCGAGCACAGTCAAAATTCCGCTGCGTTCAGCGTTGATGGCATACAATTTCTCGCCTGATATGTTTTGGCCGTTGAGTACTTGGTAGTTGGCGGGTCCAACCTGCGTAGCGTGACTGTTCGCTTGCAGGCCAACACCCATGTGGTAATGGCCGGTCCCGTCGGCAGTCGCAACGCTAAACTTATATTGTGTGCCGGCGACGACATCGAAGGATACTTGGTTGCCGTCCGTTTGCATGTTATCACCAGCTAATTTTACGACAGCTTGCAGGGAATGGGTCGTTTCGAAGGCTAGAGTCACTCGCCCCGATTGAGACGCCGTAAAAGAAAACGTGTCAACGTCGTCAATTGTTGTGATTGTTCCCGCGATGGAGGTCGATGTTGCCAATGACCCAATATTTGTAGTGTTGTTCCAAGTGTTGCCGTAATCGTCGTGCATCACGGCTGCGATGGCTTTGTCCAGGTTGAGATGGCTGTACCATCCGCCGGTCACGGCATCGAATTTTTTGTCGGCGTTTGCGAGGAACGTGTTATAGAGCTTCGTTTGGTCAATGTTCTCTTCGCCCATGAATTCGTAGGCTTCACGCAATAAGACGCTTGCCCCAGCAACGTAAGGTGCGGCCATACTGGTTCCCGAGGCACCCAAAAACTGGCCCGTCTTCATTCCGCTAAACAAGTGATCAGGGACTGTGCTGCGGATATTCTCGCCGGGAGCAACCAAGACTCGGCTATCGCGTTGGCTGAATCCACTCATGCTTCCATCAGCGTTTTCGCTGGCAACTGGAACAACGCTTGGGCTCACTGCCGGGTAGCTCAAGCCCGTTGTGTTGTATTGAGCAAAAGCATTGCCTGCGGCGACGCTAATGAAGATGCCATCAGCCTTGAGTTGGGCAAGTTCATCTTCAAGTGTTGCCCAATTCGGTACGGTTTGATTATTCCATGCAGTACCAAGCGAAAGGTTGACCGTCGTGATTGGGTTTGCGAAGGCTTCCTTATGATCGTGAACCCACTGTAAGGCTTGCTCCACCCATTCGATTTTTCCTTGTCCTTGATCGGTGAAAACCCGCAAGCCAACCAGGTCAGCGCCGGGAGCGACTCCCGTATAAGTAGAGTCGGTCGACGCAACAATTCCGCTTACGTGTGTGCCGTGAAAGCCAGCGGGGCCATCGTCGTAGGGGTTTGCATCGTTTTCTGCGAAGTCCCAACCACCGACAACTTTGTTACCTGATCCGAAACCGCCGCCGAGGGCATAGTGATCCCAAGCAATTCCAGAGTCGATAACGGCGACCGTCTGACCTTTGCCATCCAGGCCGTACTGCGCTCGCAAATCGTTCAAATTGAATTGATCGTTCGAGAACTGAATCAAATCGCCCTGTTGCGCCAAATGGGGCATGACAATTTCTGGCACAACCGCCATTTCACCCAATGGGTTTGCCGTCATGACGATTCGATCTTCGAATTGATCGATATGAAAATGTTGCTTTTGCAAGCCAAATTTTGATTTGTGGTTCATCAATTTTTCGCGCCCGCGAGGGGCAAAATGGTGGAACCATCAGTGGCTATTGTGACGCCGATATCCCTTTGGCGCGAAGAAACTGTCATTCAGAAGTGCCGCTGGCCGAACATTTTCAGCCGCCGCAATCCGTGGGCAACTATACGTTTGCGGTGTGAAGATGGGTCGGTTTCACTGGAGAATCCAAACGACGACATTGTAAAAAAGGGTTGGGTAGGTAGAAATTGACGGTTGTATCGAATGCCTTGGAGACGTAGTTTGGCGGGGCCTCGCAAGACAAACGTTCGGCTTGCAGAGCGTTAAATCTTTCCTACTCGATCGGTCGATCTACCAGGTATGGGTTGTAACGATTGTAGTGTTTCGATCGGCAATCTCCTAAATCGATGCAACTGAAAAAACTTTTTAAGATCTAAGAAATCTGCGAGACAAAACGTGAGCAACAAACTTTCAACGCTTGGTTATTGGAAACTGCGATTCTTCTCGAAGCCGATTGGCGATCGCTGCTTGTACCAATTCGTGAGTGCCGCCAAACCAACATCGATTGTTGAAATTGGCTTGACAAGTATTGAGAGGAGTCGAAATTTGATTCGCATCGCGCAAAAGTTTTCCCAACAGAAAACGATCAAATTTTGCGGTATCGATTTGTTTGAAGGCCGCGCTGCATCGGTTCCAGGTATGTCGCTAAAAGAAGTCCATCGGGAGTTACAAAAAACCGAAGCCAAAATCCGCTTAATGCCTGGCGATTTCGGCAGTACAGTACCTCGCGTAGCAAACCAACTGGGGCAAAACGATTTGATTATTGTGACCACGACAGAAAACCATGAGGCTCTCACCCCTACTTGGTATTACTTGCCGCGGATGATGCAGGATTTTGGGACGGTGTTTTTGCGGGCGAGTACATCCGCGGAAATCGCGTACGAAAAATTGAGTTTTAAGGACATCAATCGACTTGCCGAAAGACGCACTGAATTGGTCCGAAATGCTGCGTAGCTAAATCATTTCTGCCTGGGCAAAGCCACACAGAATCTTGTGCCGTTACTGTCAGACTCAAACGTAATCGTTCCGCCTTGTTCTTCAATTAT
>JAHEAM010000084.1 GCA_024642765.1 Planctomycetaceae bacterium | reverse complement strand
CGTGGCACCCGACATCGATCGTCATGGTGACGACGAGGAGATGCACTTGACCCAAAACTTGATTCGTTCAGCAGTCTTCGTTAAGCACAATGACGTAAGACAAGAGCCAGCGAATCCCGCTGTTCAATCTCCAATCGATCCCAACCGGCTATTGGTGGTTGAGGACTTGCAGGTCCACAAGGGGCAAGCGGTTATAGCTGGCGAACGGCTTTGTGCTCTGTCCGACTATTCGAGTTTGTTTATCGAGGGCAAGTCGTTTGAGCAAGACGTTCCTGAACTCAGCCAGGCTGCAGCACGTGGTTGGAATGTCGACGCCGTATTTCCAGGCCAAGACGGCGCGTTGGTCATTCGCGATCTCAAATTGGCGTTTGTTGGCAATTCCATAGATTCCGACTCCCGAACACTATCGTTCTTTGTCGAATTGACG
Organism: Planctomycetaceae bacterium; assembly: GCA_024642765.1. Taxonomy (GTDB): domain Bacteria; phylum Planctomycetota; class Planctomycetia; order Pirellulales; family Pirellulaceae; genus BJ22. The sequence goes on along the minus strand of JAHEAM010000084.1, from coordinate 10,586 downwards.
AACGAAGTCTTGCGTGATGAAACCAACGCAGCGGGGCAGCGGTTCGTGGCCTGGCGCTATCGCCTGGGCCAACGCCTTGAAATCAAGGTTCCAGTTGAACAATGGGAAAACCAAATCGTGTTACCGGTTGATGCGGTTGTTAGGGACGGAGTCGATTGGTTCGTCTTTCAACAAAATGGATCCAAGTTCAAGCGTGTGCCTGTTCACGTCCAACATCGCGACCAAACCTCCGTTGTGATCGCCAACGACGGTTCGCTATTCCCTGGTGACGTGATCGCTATGAAATCCGCCAATCAAATGCAAATGGCGGTCAAAAATAATTCCGGTGGAGCTGTCGACCCCCATGCCGGACATTCGCATTGAAAGCCAAAAAATGCTCAACTCAATAATACGCTTCGCGCTCCAAAAACGAATCCTGGTAATCTCCATTGCCTTCTTTCTAATTGGCTACGGAATTTGGCAAATTGCTGTGATGCCAATTGATGTTTTTCCTGATTTGAATCGACCGCGAGTGGTCATCATGACCGAAGCGCCGGGGATGGCTCCCGAAGAAGTTGAGTCATTGATCACCTTTCCCATTGAAACCACAATGAATGGTGCCAATGGCGTCGACGTTGTTCGCAGTTCGTCGGGGGTGGGCATCTCGGTGATTTATGTTGAGTTCGCCTATGGTACTGACGTCTACACGGATCGGCAGATCGTCGCCGAGCGAATGCAGTTGGTTCAGGATCGCCTGCCGCGAGGAATCACGCCGCAACTCGCCCCTATTTCGTCGATCATGGGGCAGATACTGATGCTCGGCATGTGGAGTGATGATCCGGCTATTTCCCCAATGGAATTGCGAACGACTGCCGATTGGGTTGTTCGCCAGCGACTATTGACGATCCCTGGCGTCTCACAAGTCTTTACGATGGGAGGTGAGCGAAAACAGTTCCAGGTTCTTGCCGACCCAGATGCCATGGTCCGCTTTGGTGTGACGCTTGCTGATGTCGAAAAGGCCGTGGCAGCCAGCAACGAAAACGGAACGGGCGGTTATCTTGATCAACAAGGGCCAGATGAATTGCTTGTGCGTTCGTTAGGTCGAATCAAATCGATTGAAGAGCTGAAGAAAGTGCCGCTTTTGATTCGTGACGGTCGACCAGTATTGCTTGCGCAAGTCGCAGAAGTGGTCGAAGGCGCTCAAGTCAAACGCGGCGACAGTTCGGCATTCGTCCGATTGAAGACACACTCCGATGGCAAAAACCGTTGGAGTGGCGGTCCGGCTGTCGTGCTCACCATTAATAAACAACCCGGTGCCGATACGCGGCATGTCACCGACGAAGTCATGCGTGCACTTAGCGAATTGACGCTGCCACCGGACATTCAGATCGCGCCCGTCTATACACAGAAATCGTTCATTGATCGCGCGATTGATAACGTGGTTGAAGCTCTCCGTGATGGTGCCGTGCTCGTCGTGATTATCCTGTTTGTGTTCTTGCTCAATTTGAGAACTACCTTTATCACGCTTACTGCCATTCCACTTTCGCTGGTCATGACCGCAATTGTTTTTGCCATCTTTGGATTGTCGATCAATACGATGACGCTGGGGGGGATCGCCGTCGCGATGGGCGAACTGGTCGATGACGCCATCGTAGACGTTGAAAATATTTTCCGGCGACTAAAAGAAAATCGTGCCTCTGGCAGTCCGCTGAATCCGTTACTGGTAGTTTACCGAGCGAGTACCGAAGTCCGGCGTTCGATTGTTTTCGGAACCATGATTGTGATATTGGTTTTTATCCCGCTGTTTGCGTTGGGTGGCATGGAGGGGAAATTATTCGCTCCACTTGGAATTGCTTACATCGTCTCGATTTTGTCATCTCTATTCGTATCGCTCACTGTCACGCCCGTTCTTTCGTACTGGCTGCTCGCCTCACGCAAACCCAGTGGGAATGAGTCGGATGGAATTGTATTGCGGGCTCTAAAATGGATTGGCGCGCGGGTAATTGGTTTTAGTCTCGCTGTACCTCGCTTCAATTTAATCGTTACGTTACTGCTAGTTGCCCTGGCCAGCCTATTCGCCTCGCGATTGGAAAAAGACTTCCTGCCGCCATTCAATGAAGGAACTATTCAACTCAACGTCCTTCTCCAGCCGGGTACTTCACTTGCTGCATCCAATAAAGTCGTGCAACTCGTCGAAAATTCACTCAAAGAAATAGAGGATGTCAGTCGATTTGCTCGACGCACAGGCCGTGCGGAACTTGACGAACATGCCGAAGGTGTTCACATGAGTGAATTTATTATCGAGCTAGATACCCAATCACCTCGTTCACGCGAAGAACAACTGGCCGAGATTCGAGAATCGATGAAACAAATACCCGGAATCGTCACGGCAGTTGAACAACCGATTGCCCACTTGATTTCTCACATGCTTTCGGGTGTGAAAGCGCAGATTGGCATCAAACTCTACGGCGACGATTCGGAAATCTTGCGTCGGACAGCCGAACAAATCAAAGCTGACATGCTGTTAGTTCCTGGCGTCAAAGATGCTTTGGTTGAGCCACAAGTTCTTGTTCCTCAGCTGCGCGTGGAACTTGATCGCGACCGGTTGTTGCAATATGGACTGACAGTTGCCAATGTCAACGACTACCTCCAAACAGCAATGAATGGCAAAATTGTTTCAGTGATCCTCGACGAAATGCGGACATTTGACTTGCTTGTGCGATTGAAAGATGAGTATCGTGAAAACATTGAGGAGCTAAAACGATTGGCGCTTCAATTGCCCGAAGGCGGAACTGTACCCCTCTCGGCATTGGCCAATATCTATGAAGCATTGGGGCCCAACGCAGTCAATCGCGAGAACGTCCGTCGCCGCGCGGTCATTCAATGCAACGTTGCCGATCGCGGAGTAGTCGATGTTGTTAAAGAAATTGAGAAAACAATTGAACCCATTGTGGCGGGGTTACCAAGCGGATATTTCATCGAGTACGGTGGTCAATTCGAGAGTCAACAATCGGCAAGCCGCGTGATCGGAATTCTATTTCTCGTTTCGTTGGTCGGCGTATTCATGGTTTTGTTCACCTTGTTTCGCTCGATGAATTTGGCGTTGCAGGTTATGGCGGCGCTGCCAATGGCGTTTATTGGGGCAGTTGCTGCGTTGGTCCTTACTGGGCAAACGCTGACGATCGCTGCGATGGTTGGTTTCATTTCGCTGGCCGGAATCGCCTCGCGAAACGGCATTCTTTTGCTGCAACACTACATACATTTAGTCGAACATGAAGGTGAATCGTTTACCAAGACGATGATCGTACGAGCTGGGTTGGAACGATTGGCACCCGTACTGATGACGGCGTTGACCTCCGGGATTGCACTCGTGCCGCTGGTGCTGGCAGCGGGTGAAGCAGGAAAGGAAATTCTCTACCCCGTCGCAACGGTTATTCTGGGCGGTTTGATTAGCTCGACAATGTTAGACTTTTTGGTTCATCCAGCGCTATTCCTATTGGTGGGTATGAAGGCCGCCGCAAAGGTCGTACATGAATCTCGTGACATCGTTACTTTGAACGAAACGGACCATGTCGCCAACTCAATTTGACAAAATGAACACGACGTAAATCAAAACAATCAAGCAACTCGGTTGAGGCCAATGTTGAAAACGGAATCGATCCCAAGTTTTTTTAAAAGGAAATGAACCATGAACAAATTTTTTCTTACACTGACCGCCATTGTGAGTCTTGGAATAAATACAGGGTGTACACCGCAAATCAAACCCGCCGAAAACAAAACGACAAATTCTAGCTCGGAGTCTCATGAGCATGCTTCCGTAGGCCCGCATCACGGTTCGTTGATTGAGTTGGGCAACGAAGAATTTCACGCTGAAATGGTGCACGACGAACAATCCGTAACGATTTACATTCTCGACTCGGCTGCCAAGACCACCGTGCCAATCGACGCGGCGGAGTTGACAATAAACGTCATTCATGAGGGAACTCCCGAGCAATTCAAACTGCCAGCCAGCCCAGAGGCTGGAGATCCAACTGGTAAGTCATCACGATTTACACTTGCCGACGCAGATCTCGCAGGTCATATCGACGATGTCGCGGCCCCCAAGATCTCGGTAACGATTGACGGCACTTCGTTTCAAGGCGAAATCAAGCATTCGCATGATTGATCTTCCGACGCGCTTGAGTGACGATTGGGCATCGTGAATGGACATGCCGAGCACCCGCATTTTTCAAATTTCTGGCGATAACTTTAGTTTTTGACTTTCACCATTGGAACTCGGGACAAGGTTGCTAAACCTCCAGATTGATGGTCTGACTCAGTAAATTTGTAAGGGGCAGCCTAAAATGACTGGAGCGAACGGCTTGAAAATCGGCGATTTCGACCAAGATTCATCGTCCAAATTGCAAAATCGGCCGAGCTTTCGATGTAATACTGTAAAAGGACCGTCGATTCGCCCCAACATCGAGAAAATTCTGATAAGATGATGAGCGCAGTAGACTGGCTTGGACTTTCCTTGTCATTTAGCTACTGCAAGAAACCAATTTAATGAATGGATGGAAAATGGCCGAAGGCACAATCAAACGACTTACCGACAAAGGCTTCGGATTTATCGACCTTGGAAATGGCAAAGACTTGTTTTTTCACTCTTCCGCGGTCGTTGGAATGAGCTTTGACCAACTCCGCGAAGGCCAAAAAGTCACATTCGACGAAGGCCGTGGAAAAAAAGGTCCATGTGCTGAAAACGTCAAAGTGAAACAATAACCTCTGAGTTATTGGTTCCCATCACGATTCTTGCGATACGGAGACCCTAGAGATGGGTGACAAAGGCGGCAGTAAGGACAAAGGGAAAAAAGAAGAGCGAAAGAAACCAAAGCTCTCCCCTAAGGAAAAACGAAAAGAAAAAATGGACAAAAAGGCAAAAGGTAGGTAGAGCGGACCTGGCAGTAGCCGCCCTCGCTAGATTGTAGCAGCGGCCATGCCCACTTCGGCAACGTCGCACAGTCGTAACTAGCGACTGAGACCTTTCTTGCAGCCACTTCTCAGCTACTCATCATCGGTGACGTGGCTGAGAAGAATTCCATTTTCGTCAATGACTAATGTTATTGAAATCTTTAACCGCAAAGTGCGGCGAACGTCGCGTGAAAACCGCGGGAGCCAACCTGGCTTTGTGTGTCTTTGTCTTTTCAAGTGACATACCAGCATTGTTATTAGTACCACTGGCTTTTGCCAGCTTCTTTCTTTTCTCAAGTCGTTCCGTTCGCAAAGTTTCTAGCTGCGACTGATGGTTCAAGGCCCAGGTCGCCGATTCCTTGTTGCGAAATTTTCTCCCGAAAATAGCTATGAAAAACTTTAAAGTAATGGGGTGATAGGAAATGCTGGCTTCATGGTTAGTGCTGGCGGCCGGCCAACTCATTACAATTTCCTGTTTACTGATCTCTTCATGGAAGTTGTCGCCTCGGCCAAACAAAACGGGCTGGGCAGTTTTTTTGGTTCAGGAATTGTGTCGCGCTTGTGCGAATTCTGGGTGTCGTTGCAGCTCGTTGTGACCCGGGTAACTCGCAACTAACAAAATTTGCTCAATCGCGGGCTTGCCAGGCGTGGTGAAATCGATGGCGGTACTTTAAAACGTGTTTAAGTATTTCACAGCGAGAGGCAGATTATTCTGTTGCAGGGATCGAAACCATGCCCAACATACTTCATCAGTTTCATATCCAATCGTCACTCGACAAAGTGTTCCGCGCGATTACATCACCGTCGGGGTTGAATTCCTGGTGGACCTTGGAGTCAGACGGCAGTCCTGAATTGAATGAGACGTATCGCTTCTTTTTCGGGCCGGAATACGACTGGCGGGCAGTCGTCACGCATGTAGTTCCAGGACAGGAGATTGCTTGGAAAGTCACACAAGCGATGGAAGACTGGATGCCGACCAGATTTGGTTTTCGCCTAAAGCAGTCGGAATCGGGAACCACGGTCAATTTTTTTCACACTGACTGGGCCGAGGCCAACGACCATTTTTCTATCACAAGTTTCTGTTGGGGCCAATTGCTTCAGGGGCTAAAAGGCTACGTCGAGCATGGGACAATTATTCCGTTTGAACAAAGGAATTGAGTTGCTGGCCTGCCATAGCTGTGCGCAGAATTCTTTTGCACAGCAAGACAGCATTAAATTTTTGAAAAACAACAATAGGGATCCAAGAATAATGTTCAGGACATTTTCGTTGACGTTAGTTGTCACAAGTTTCGTGTTTTGCGGTAGCTACGTTCACAAGCAGCAACCAGACGGGACCACTAGTTCGACGAAGAATTCGGCAGCTACCGAAACCAAACAGGACGAATCGCTGGCGGAGAAAGCGAGCACTATAGACAAATACAACGCCGAGCTGGCCAAAGAACTGGGAGCCGATGAGTATGGCATGAAAGGATATGTCTTCGTGTTGCTGAAAACCGGTAAAGTGACAATAGATGATAAAGAAGAATCGGGAAAAGTCTTTGCTGGGCATTTCGCAAACATGTCGCGTCTGGCCAAAGAAGGCAAACTCGTGCTGGCCGGCCCGTTTGTCGAAGGTGGATCAAAACGAGGTTTGTTTGTTCTCAACGTAACGACCATTGAAGATGCCGAAGAATTGGTGAAGACCGATCCGGCGGTAGCAGCCGGAGTCCTCGATTACGAACTCACGAAACTATATTGCTCCGCCGCCTTAATGAAGATCAGCGAAATTCACGAAACCATTCAAAAGTCCAAGATCGAATAGTTGAATGCAACAAAAAAATAACGGATTGTCTTTTAACCGCGGATTGTCATTGAACCAATGTGTGCGATTCACATCGGAAATGATTGAAATCACCTGAAGGAAGGATAGCTACGCCGAATGGGCATCCTATCAGTGATGACCGCGTCAAAAAGTAAGTTCCGCAAGGGTGTTTAGGTGGGGGGGGAGTGGTCAGGGCCGGGATCGAACCGGCGACACATGGATTTTCAATCCATTGCTCTACCAACTGAGCTACCTGACCTTAATTTCGGTCATTTCATCAACATTCCAACCGCGGTGTTTTCTGTTTCAAAAACACTCCTCAGGTTTTTGATTGACGATTGAATCACAAAATCGAGAAAACAGATAGTATCCGTCCCTTTTCCTGCTGTCAATCGACGCTAGAACCTACTTCCCGCAAAATTTCAAAAATCCATTTTGAAATCTTGTTCGGATATGAGTTTCGATCGCGTCTTTCAGACGTAGGGTGTCTCTTAGCAAGCGGTATTGAATAATGCCTCAGTCTGGAATGTTTGCGAACAAGGATTCTGAGCAGATTACCTTTCATCGCGATTTTTTGGGTTAAAGCAAGGTGGTGAGTTCTTCCTGCTATTGTTAGGACTAATCACGAGTCTCAAGCGAAATTCGCGATTTAATCATCCTTCGGAGACTCCCCGACGTTGGATTTTCAATTTAGAATTGAAGATCCCAGAAATTAGAGAAACACGAGGATGGCATGTTGATTGGTAAAGCAACGGTTGCAAATATTGAAAACGGATTGAATTCGAAAGGACAAGAATCTCATTCGTCGAAAGAGTTGTCCGGCCACGCAAAAGATAGAGGCGTTTGGCTCAGGGCCCAATATTTGTTCAGGGGCCGTTTGTTGTGGCTCATTGCGATTATTCTCTGTTCAGGAATTCAATCAGCAAGTGCACAAAAGAAGCACTCACCCAATGACGAGTATATTGAGACACTCGTTCGGAAGGGAACAGCTTATCTCGAAAAGAATGCTCAATCGGACCACGGCGAAGCGACACTCGCTGCTCTGACGATCGTTGAGGCTGGAAAACGATTTGATCGCGAGGTTCCCCGCGAGCACCCTCTCATCCAATTGGCCGTCAAGAATATCCTTGCAGACCTTTCCAATGATGGACCGGGGGCTGGATTTGGTACTTATTACAATTGCCTTGCGATCATTTTGCTATTGGAAGTCAACGACCGTGAGTATCAACCTCAGATTGAAAAACTGATTGAAAAACTTTGGGAAAAACAAGTTAGCACGGGTGCTTTTAGTTACACCAAATCTTCGGATTCCGATACGTCACAAACTCAGTATGCCGCGCTTGCTTTTGCTGTATTAAAATTGCATGGCTATAAAATTTATGTTGATGAAGCGAAAGCAGCTTTGAATTTTTTCTGTGACGCCCAGACTCAGGATGGCTCATGGTTCTATCACACGAAAAATGGTCGCGCTGCTGGTCCAGAAACGGAACTTACATTATCGCTACACGTTGCTGGTGCTGGTTCTGTTTATATTTTGCAAGACCTATTGAACCTGTCGCCGAGAGTTAAAAATGGCGGACCTACCGCCAAAGGTGGAGCCACACAAAAAATCGATACGCTGCTGCCCCCATCGGTTACGATCTATGTTGCCAAGCAAGGAAATGCTGACGACCCCGATGCACCTCTAACTGATTTTGACGACGGCAAGTTGTCGAGTACGAAACGTGCGGCAAACACTTGGTTTAGCAATAGATTCACTGTCCAAATCGACAAATGGAATTATTACTACTTGTACGGATTGGAACGCTACGCCTATTTCCGAACGTTGGCGGAAGGCCGAATGGACATCGATGACTGGTATGACCAAGGCGTCGACTATTTGGCGTCATTACAGTCCAATAATGGTTCTTGGCCTGCAGCCGGTAGTTCTCCTGAATCCGCGCACAACTCCACATGTTTCGCAATCTTGTTTTTGGTTCGATCAAGTGAGATTTTGATGGTAGACCCAAGTGTTACGACTGTCGCTGGTCAGAAGGGATTCGAGGAGAACGTCAAGCTTAGCAATGAGAACGGTGTGGTCGTCAGTGACGCAGTTGTTCGCGGTGTTGAGGACGTTATGACTGCTCTGAGGAACGCCAAATCGGAAGACGACATCGATGTCTTGATGCCAGCCATTAAGCAAGCTGTCAGCGACTTCGCCGCCAAATCCGACACGACGGACGCCCAACAGAAATCTTTCCTGTACGGCCTGATCACGGATGAACAATGGTTTCGTCGGAAGGTCGGAGTGAAGTTTTTGGGAGCCGCTCAAGACCTCGATAATGTACCCGCCCTTCTGTATGCCTTGTCCGATCCTGTGAAGGAAATTCGAATTGAGGCACATAACGGGTTGCGTTTGATTAGTCGCAAGATCGATACATACGTCCTATCCGAGGAGGCGTCGATCCCCGAGTGTTTGGCACTCAAGGAAAAGTGGACCGCATGGTACCTGGGTTTGCGACCCGATGCCGAGTTGTTTGATTAATACGTTATGTGTTTCGTTTCATTATCAGCTCGAAAAAATTGAACCGTTTTAGGAAGTTTAGATGAGTAGCTCTTTGATCACTCGACCCGACTTGCACGTTGAAGTCGAAGTTTCTCGCTACGATCGCGTGAATGCGATTTTGACAGCGGCGTTGATCATGGTTTCTGTTTCGGTTGCTTTTTTGTTTATGATTTGGTTGATGGGGATGATCAGTTTCAAACGAAGCATCCCTGAGGCCTATGTTGCCGAGCAGCCTGCTGGCGACGAAAAACCCGAAGGGGTTGCCGACGATATCTTAGAGCCGGGCGTCGAGGAATTCCCTGAAGTCGAAACGCCCCAATTGGCCGACGCACTTGAAGCTGTCACCAATGCCGTCTCAACCGTCCGTGCCAACCTCGAGCACCGCGATGGTGACGCCGCTCAAATGGGGCGCGGCAGTGGCCTCGGTTCTCGCAATGGTGGTGATGGGACGGGGTCTGGAGATGTGGTCCCGGAGCACAAACGTTGGAAAATCGAATACGAAGTCAACGATGTCGATAAGTACGCGAAAATATTGAGTTACTTCAAAATCGATTTGGGAGCTGCAAACGAAATCAATAATGACATCACAAAGCTGCTTGATCCGGCCGGTTCAGGCCAAATCGTGAAGACCGACCGAGCCGGCGAAAAAAAATCCGTCTTTTTCATTCATGAGAAACCGCGAATGCAACGTTTCGATCAAACGCTTTTTAAACGCAAGGGCGTGAGTACGGATAATTGCTTTACTGTGCAGTTTTACCCAGAAGCGACAAAAGAAATCCTTCGCCAAGTTGAAGGGAAAGCGATTCGCGAAACTGGGCGAAAACTTAGCGAAATCCAAAACACTTTCTTCAAAGTAATGCCCGACGGCAACGGATTCAAGTTTGAAGTGACGCGTCAAACATATCGCCGTCGTTAATGGTTCTTTCAAAACTTTTCGGAATCAGAAATCTCGTCAAAATTCCTGTTCGTTCTGGCAATTAGTTTGCGACTGTGTATTCGGCAGCATGTTTGTGCAAGACATTACTGACATCATACCCATTTTGTTTCCATCACAATTGATTCGTTGGGAATAGTTCGTTTGACTACATCGCCGAATTGGCTCGCCCAATGAAACCGTGGTTTTTAGGATAGAATGTCCTTAAAGCTACTCGTCAAATGGGTGATAGCAAAGCATAATGGACCACTCAGTTGCTAATGAAAAAATGGGCTGAGATTTTTGAAAATGAGTTGGTTAGGACGTGTATCGGCGAAGGATTTGTTTCATTGCTGCGCCGTGTTCGGATCGATCGAAATTGTCGTATTTAATTTGTT
>JAHEAM010000083.1 GCA_024642765.1 Planctomycetaceae bacterium | reverse complement strand
CCATCGGCAATGATGCCTTCTGGCAAAAAGTCGACAGGCAAGCGTTTGACCAACAAAGAACGCGACAAATTGAAGAAACAACGCGAAAAGCTCTTGCGGCAAAAGAAAAAACGCCAATAGAATAAAGTAGATAATTTTGTAATCAGTGAAAAGGACCAAATTGTGGCAGTAAAAATCCGCATGAAAAAAATGGGAAGGAAAGGACGACCTTTCTTCCGGATTTGTGCGTCAGACGTACGATTCCCTCGCGATGGCCGTGTGATCGAAGAATTGGGATCGTACGATCCCTCCGTTCCAGAAACGGACGCTCGTGTTGTGCTTAACAACGACCGGATCAATTACTGGTTAAGCGTTGGTGCGAAAGCAAGCCCGAAAGTCGCGGTATTGATCAAGAAATATGGTGCTGAAGGCACTCATTTAGAGGAACAAAAGTCTGCGATCGGTCGACTTGGTGAACGACGAGCCAAAGCCGTTGCATCTGCAATTGCTGCCGCCGCTGCTATTCCAGTTCCGGTTGCCGCAGAGCCTGTAAGTGAAACTCCTGCGGAATCGAGCGAGACCGAAAACACGGCGGAAGCGGTTGCAAGTGAAGCCACCGCAGAAGAATAAACGCAATGCGTTTCGACGTCCTGACATTGTTCCCCGATATTTTCAACGGATATCTAAGTCAAAGTCTTTTGAACAAAGCGATCAACAATCAATTGGTTGAAGTTCATTTGCACAATGTCAGGGATTGGTCCGCCGACAAACATCATCGCGTTGATGATCGGCCCTATGGTGGTGGACCAGGAATGATCCTGATGGTTGAACCGATGGTCGATGCAATCGAGTCGGTACAATCACGTGACGACGAAACAGCGGAAGTGATTGTCCTCACTCCAACTGGTGAACCGCTCAAACAACCCCTGGTTGAAGAGCTCGCGACAATGAAGCGATTGATGCTTGTTTGCGGACGTTACGAAGGATTTGATCAACGGGTCTTTGACGTTGTGCGCCCCAGAGAGATTTCCGTCGGCGACTATATCCTGAATGGGGGAGAAGTCGCAGCAATGACGATTATCGATGCTGTGATTCGGCTAATTCCGGGGGTGCTGGGGGATGAAGATAGTCCTCGACAGGATTCGTTTTCGACGAGTAACCGCTTGTTGGAATTCCCGCAATACACAAGACCTCGCAGTTTTCGCGGACTTGATGTGCCAGAAGTGCTTTTGAACGGTAATCACGCAGAAATCGACAACTGGCGAAGAACGCAAAGCCTACAAAGGACGCAAGACCGACGCCGAGACCTGCTCGGGGAAGGCTAATGGTCATTGGCTAATCAAGGATTTGCATTTCGGACATATTGTCGATAGCGATAAATCGTTAAGAATGCGTTTTCCGCGTCGATAAGTAGTTAGCAGGAAAATAATGGAGCACTTTGGCCATTTTCAAGATGTGTCAAATGGCGTATAACAGTGATCTAAGTTTTGAGTTTTAAGTCGTAAAGTAGCAATCTGATGAACCAAGAATTTCTTAAAAAAGTTGCGGAAAGTAGCCTGAAGGCCGAAGCTCCTAAATTCCTTGTTGGCGACACGGTTGATGTGCACTGCCTAATTTTAGAAGGTGCAAAAAGCCGAACTCAAATCTTTTCTGGCGTTGTCATTGCCAAAAGCGGATGTGGAGTAGCAGAAATGTTCACTGTCCGTCGAATCGTTGCTGGCGAGGGAGTTGAGCGAAAATTCCCTGTCCATTCTCCGAAGGTCGCCAAAGTAGAAGTTAAACGTTCTGCTATAGTGCGTCGCGCAAAGCTTTACTTCCTGCGGGATCGAATCGGAAAAGCCGTACGTCTGACAGAACGCAGAATGGCACAGCAAAACTAGTTGGCGAAAATCTAGTTGGCTGCGGAAGCTTATTTCAATCATACGCCTGCAGGTGCTCGTAAGAATCGAATCGATGCCGTTCCGGTAATTACCAGATGGCAATTCGGCGATTTGCCGTAAATGTGCGAGAACCATTTGCGAGGCCTACGACTTGCGGAGCATGATGAAACTGCAGAAGCGATGGCGTACCTCCCTCGTAGCGTGCGTTGTGATTTGTTAACACATTTCCGTTAGCAGCAGCTTCGCAGCATTTACCTGTGGCTTGGAATTGTCCGGTGAATGAAATGACACAAACACCGAAAGGCCACGGAGGAGTTAGAAGTCTCGTTTTTAGCCGCTCCCCCTGACACTTGTCGAGCAGAACAACACCAGGCCAATCGGCATTAGCCAGGCAAAATGGCATTGTGGTAGATGTCCTGGACATCGTCACAATCGTTGAGCAAATTCATGAACTTCTCAAACATCGGAAGGTCATCACCACTAATTTCGGTATTGGATTGCGGGAGGAACGTAATTTCTTGGACGTCCAATTCCAGACCGGGATAGGCGTCTTGGAGCGCCTGTTTGGCTTTGTAAAATTCTGCAGCTGGAGCGAAAAGCGTAATTTGACCGTCCTTCGATTCAACATCGTCGACATCAACTTCCGCCCCGAGCATTGCCTCCAATACCTCGTCTTGATTACTGCCCTTAAACGACAAAACTGCCATATAGTCAAAAAGATGTGCCACGGAACCAGGCGCACCCAATTTCGAAGACGTCTTGGTGAAACAATTTCTCACATCACTAATCGTCCGATGGTTGTTGTCGGTGAGACAATCAATAATCACGGAGCAACCACCTGGACCGAAGCCTTCGTAACGAGCTGCAACAAAATCTTCGCCGCCAGCTCCTTTGGCTTTCTCAATCGCTTTCTCAATCACGTGACTAGGGACTTGATCCCGTTTCGCCTTTTCAACGAGCAGACGCAATGTAGGATTGGCGTCGATATCAGCCACTCCGTTTTTGGCAGCTACATACAGCTGCTTTCCATATTTAGAATAGAGTTTTGATTTTTGCCCCGCTGTCTTGAAGATAGAGGCCTTACGATTTTCGAAACTTCTTCCCATAGCGATTGTCTTTTACGTTGTTTGCGATTGGTGTGGAATAACCATCTGTTTTATCTCAACGTGAAATTTTACCAAGAGGAGTAGAATCCAAGCCCCAAAACGAAAACAAAAAATACTCGCTTTTTAACGGTCGATCAATTAGCGTCTTCGGGCTGTTTCAATCCGTCCGTTTCAGAAGTTTCGTTTTTTTGCTGTCTCGTGACTTTGTTTTTTTGAACCGAACTCGGCTCGCACCCACCGCTCATTCAGGTTTTGACCCCAAATCGAGGCAAAATCCACATCTGCAAAGCGATCCACCCTCCAAAGAAGGCAATAATAAAAAGGGTTTCATTCATTTTCCCAGTTCCTTTTGTCATGGTTCCGCCTCAAATCAAATGAAGTCCGGCAATCGAGATACTTGCCTGAGACTCCTCCACAAAAGTTCTTTAACAGCTTATTTACACTGGCAACCAACAACTTTCCGCCTTAAAACGCACCGCCCCAAAAAGTACTCGATCAGGCGTCGCGTTTATTATATCGAAATGTATCGATATGAAAATGTGTTTTTGCCTGATATTGTCTGTTTGTTCAAATTTAATGCAACCAGCATGTCGATTTGGGCCGAAGGCCGTTAACACAATTGCGGAAACGACTAACAGCCAGAACCGATTGGGGCGTTTGATTCTGGGCTATTTGTCTAATGGTCAGGGGTATCGTAAACTAGGGTTGTTATGCAACTCAAATGGGCAAGTCCATTGTCTACAAGGTATTCCGATGAAAAAATTCCTGGCTCTATTGCTACTCTGTCAACTATTGGTTTTGAATGCAAGTTGCTCACCTGCTCAGTCAACAACGACACAGTCAAGTCAAAATTCCAGTCAGGAATCGGCCGTAAAAGCGATGACGCTGGGTTCCGTTTCCAACTTGACCCGAGCAGGAGCCATTTATTGTTCCGGGCAATTCAAAGCTTCAGACCTGGAACAAATCCAAAAGTTAGGGGTCAAACGAATCATCTCCTTACGAGCTATTTCGGAGTTGAATTGGGACGAGGCCGATGCAGTCAGGAAAGCCGGGATCTCCTTCGTGCAAATCCCCATTTCCTCGCCGGATGCACTCACGGATGAAACGCTCAACTCCATTCGTGAATTGCTGCGAGATGAAAAAGAAACTACTTTGCTGCATTGTGCCGGTGCCGTTCGCGTCGCCGCAGTTTGGCTGCCGTTTAGAGTTCTCGATCAGGGTATCGCTCTGGAAACAGCAATGTTGGAAGCCAAACAAATTGGTCTAAAAGCGAAGCCCTATGAGGCAAAGGCTTTGGATTTCATCGCACGAATGCAAGCCCAAGAAAAAGAGCAAATGGCAACCGTCACCAAAAGCGAGGGGATGCGTAAATCGGAAATCACGGAAAGCGTGAAGCCAGGGATAAACGATAGTTTTTTGAGCGCAGATCTAAACGTTGATGATTTCGTGAAGCGCTTCGAAATTGAAAGTCGCGAGATTTTTGTGGCGAGAGAAAGGATTCTTGCCGCCTGCAAAGTCAAAAAGGGCAATCGAATCGCCGATGTCGGCGCAGGCACTGGATTGTTCACACGCTCGTTTTCAGTGGAAGTCGGTCGCGGCGGTTGGGTATACGCCGTCGATATCGCGCCGCGGTTTCTTGAACACATCAATCAAGACGCTTCAACAAATGGCCTAACAAACATTACTTGTGTGCTGTGTTCTGATAACAACTCATGCCTGCCTGGCGACTCGGTCGACCTAGTATTCGTTTGCGATACTTACCACCACTTTGAGTATCCGGATGCGACCCTGAAATCGATCTACAATGCATTACATCAGGGAGGCAGGTTGGTTGTTGTCGATTTTGAACGCATTCCAGGCTCTAGCCGCGAATGGACTCTCGACCACGTTAGAGCAGGCAAAGAGGTCGTTCAGCAAGAAATCGAAAGGGCTGGCTTTAACTTCGTAGAAGAAATTGAAATCCCGGGCCTAGAAGAAAACTATTTCTTGGAATTCCAAAAGGACTAAATGACGATATTTCCTATCGAGCGGCCAATAGCAATCGAAGACAAGGCGATCCAATCGGAAACAGAATTTTGCAAAAAAGGGAAGAAACAACCCGTTCGCAGCTCTCCGACCCTTGCTCAAATCACGGAAATTCGGTATTTTGTTCGGTTTGGTTCTTAAATCAGATGAGAATTCTGGCCCAATTGGGCATTTTTATTTCTAGGAGTTTGAAGTGGCGGGCACAAAGTCGTATATCGCGAAACCTGCAGAGGTTGAAGCCAAGTGGTGGCATATCGATGGGCAGGATGTAATCGTAGGTCGCGTGGCGACAAAAATTGCCATGATATTGATGGGAAAACACCGTCCAACGTATACACCGCACGTTGATACAGGTGAATTTGTTATTGTTACGAATGTTGAGAAGCTAAAATTCTCAGGTAACAAGATGGAAGAGAAAACCTACTCTCATTACTCCGGTTACCCAGGGCTAAGGGTCCAAACGGCAGCCGAGGTTATGGCTCGCTCGCCAGAGCTAATCCTGAAAGACGCCGTTCGCCGCATGTTGCCCAAAAACAAACTTGGGCGACACATGTTGAGCAAAATGAAATGCTACGCAGGTGCCGAGCATCCGCATCAGGCTCAGAACCCTCAACCCTTAAACGTTGAATTCAAAAAAGTGTCGAGCTAACTAAAAACGCTCTACTCCATTTTTTTGAAATCAATTTGTCAATAAAAAAATCAATTGTTCAATCGTCTATTTGAAGTGAATCGAAAATGCTAATTGCGAAGAAAGATCAAAACACGGGCAAGAGTTTAGGGACAGGACGTCGAAAAAGTGCAGTCGCCCGTGCACGCATTTCGGCTGGTACTGGCAAGATCAGCGTTAATGGCCGCGAGCTGACCGAGTATTTCCCGAACATTCAAGACCAGAACGCAATTGTCTTGACTTTAGAATCGGTCGGCGTTCGAAACACTATGGACGTCGACATCACTTGCAATGGTGGTGGTTCAACAGGCCAAAGCGGCGCGGCCAAAATGGCTCTTGCACGTGCCTTGGTTGGTTTCGATGAAGCTCATTTCCCGAAAATGCGAGATGAAGGCTTCCTGACTCGTGATTCACGAATGAAGGAACGCAAAAAATACGGTCTTCGGGGCGCCCGCCGAGGTATTCAATTCTCGAAGCGTTAATCTCGTTCCGTGTCTCATATACTGTACCAAAACAGGAGCTTCCAGGGCTCCTGTTTTTTTGTGCACTTTAGTACTAAGTAAAACTTCCGTTTTGAAATCAACAGTCGCCATGGCAAACTATTTTGCAGAGAATTCACTATTGTCGTTCATGGTAGGTCTGTTGGCGGTCGCGAGTTGCATTACCTTTGCGTTCCTATTGAAAAAATGGAAGCTACTTGGACTCGCAGGGTTTTTTTTCCTAATTACACTTGGACTCGTAGTCTACGAGCGAATCGTAAAAACGGATTCCGAACAAATCATTGACGCTATTTACAAGATTGCCGAATCGGTCGAACACAATGATGTACAAGGTTCAATCGCCCAATTAGGAAAGAGTAACGCGCTAACAAAGAAACGGATCGAACGTGAAATGCCGCTCTACAAGTTTTCATCTTGCAGAATCGCCAGCCACGAAATGCCGATCATTGAAACGAACGTAAATCCTCCTCGCGCCACTATTCGATTCAAGGTATCCGTAGTAGTCGATGCTCCGACCTACAACTACAAAGGTTTTGCGATTCGAGGTGTTACACTGACTTACGAGAAGGAACCCGACGGAATTTGGCGCATCGTTGACTACAGTCACTACGATCCGCGCGATCAATTCAATAATCGCGATCAACCCTATTAGGATTTGCTGCTGTCGTTTATGCAGACAAAATTTCAAATGCCAAGACGCTTGCTCTTCTACGGATTTCATGCACTCGAATTGTCTGCGGCAGTCAAATTGGCATGCGAACAGGCGGATGCAGACATCGCCTATTGGATAGGCGTGAATAACGGGCACACCACTTTTGACGAAGACATTACCGAATGGCATATTGGTAATATCGAATTGCCAAACGAGCCGTTCGATTCGAATATGCGTTGTCAGATCATCGCTCTCAAATTTGCCCAAATCCGCGAACAGCTTTTGCGAAACACGGGCTGCGCTAACTTAAGCGATCGAGAATTGCTTGAGCTCTCGGATCGGATTTTTCATAAATTCCAAAGTCTGCTTTATAAGCAAAGAATTGAACATTTGTTCTTTCAGAATCTGCCTCACGAAGGTTTTGAATACATTCTCTACCTCGCTGCGCAAACCCAAAGTATCCCAACAACACTTTGTTACCAATCAATCCTGCCGAATCGTTTCTTTTACTGTTACGACCTAAATGATTTTGGGCATTTTAAAGCGTGTTCCTATGTCCCGTCCGAGATATTTTCGATTCCCAAGGCCTTCGAAAAAGAACTCTTTTACATGACTGGGTTTTCGCCAACTCCAAATCGAAAACAGTTCACCGTTGCCGAGCGTACAAAGTGGTCAATCCGCGATTGGAAGAGAAGATCCGGTTACTACCGACTCATTGGCAAATCCCAAAGTTCACGTTCACCCGAACAAGAATACCTGTGGAACCTTTCACGAATCATTGACCAAGACTTTGATACGAACGCCGGGGAGTATGTCTATTTCCCATTGCATCTTCAGCCGGAATTGACCACCTCAGCGATCGGTGATGAGTATTTCGACCAGGCGTTGGCTATTGAGCGAGTATCAAAATGGCTACCGTCGGGAGTACGACTTGTCCTCAAGGAAAACCCAAAACAAGACTATCGCTGGAGACCCTCGGCTTTCTTCGAACGTATTCGACGACTGAAAAATGTCTGCTGGGTGCCGACGGAGACCAATACCTATGAACTACTGAGACGAAGCCTATTCGCTGTCACCATCACAGGTACAATCGGCTGGGAAGCTATTACAGGAGGTCGTCCGGTTATTGTGTTGGGGCGACCATGGTATTTAAAACTGCCCGGCGTCTACCAATGGAATTCGAATCTAGATTTTGAGGCCATACGTTCCTCGACATGGCCTCACGAAGAACTCGAACAAGCGTTACAGCGACTACTTGGGCTTGCGAGGATTGGAATTGTCGACGTTAACTACGCGAAGTCCATTGCAAATTACGACGCTGCTGCTAACTCGCTCGCCGTAGCGGCTTTCCTTCGCGAGCAAATAGAAAACGTAGCTTATCCAGCGGTTTAAGTTCTTCTTTTTTTGCGTAAATCACCTCGTCTTTGAATCGACCGTGGTACCACGATTCAGCCTTGAAATATTTAAATGCAATACCGTGTGAGTTCATCCAATACCCGTATTGCAACGCGCCTCGCTTGTCGAGTGGTACCAATTCGCTGGCGAGCATTTCAATGGTTTCCTCCTGTGTTTTCGGTCGATGCGTTCCTCCCAGGTCACGGTAAAGGGACGGTCCTAACAAAACCGAGGGGCGTTCCCAATAGGTCGCCTCGATTCCGACGCTCGATCCAAATGTTGCGACAGTGTCGGATGCCTCGAGCAATCGATACGTGTCAACAGGATCTTCGGGTTCAAGTGTCGTTAAGTTCGGAAATTTCAACGCCAGCATTCGACGTTTCATTTCATTTTCGACTCCAATCAAGTTAGGGTGCATTCGATGGAAGATTCTTGTATCTGGAGAGACTCGCAGCAGTCCCTTGCAGATCGCTTCGAGACCCTCGAGCTGATTCTCAAATAAGGTATGCTTCCACTGATCACCAATCGCTACAAATTCGTCATCTGACGAAGTAAAAATCGTTATGTTGCGTTGAGTACTATCCCAATCGATCGGCAAGTGTCCAATGGTTTGATCGCGAGTAAAAGAAATCCAATTCTTTTCAACGCGATGTCGACGATTGGCAAACCATTCGTGGGCTACGCACTTCTTTTGTTCTTCGTTTGGGTTTCGGTGCCAAGCCCCGCGAATCAACTTTTGAATCTCGGCAATCTCATGAGGCAGATGATTCACATACAATTCAAATTGATCGAGCGAACTGCCTCGTTCGTGGATCAAGCAATCAACTTGTTGCTGCTCGCAGGCTCTTACCACCGCTCGAGTGTTTGCAAAGCGTCCGTTAAAAACATAGACGCGTTCGATTTGCTTTCGGCTGATGTACTCGCAAGTCTGCTCGAAGGTCGCGCGGGCCGATGCGTACAATGCCCGTAACAGCTCCATGTTTTCGATGAGATTCGGCTCCGGGTCGCGAATCACGCTGACCAACGACGACAAAACTGCATATCCAATATCAAAATTCTCGAGTTTGAGCTCGCGGAGTTGCTCGATATTCCTAAGGCTCAACAAGAACGACGTGTCGATCGATTTCTCAAGCAAATGCACCGGGCGGATAGCTGGCTGAAGTTTCGAAATGCCATGACTTCGTCTTAATCGACAGTCTTCGCAACGCTGCAAAATCGCATGTGGATTGAAATCGCAGTTGGCGAGTGCGCCGGTACACATTAGCCAGTCGACTTGGTCACCCAAATCTAAGTGACGTTGAGCAATCTCAAGCTCCGTTTCAAAGTGGGGAGCTACTGTCGCGTAAGGAGAAACAATAATGACTCGCATGTCAGCTAGGTTTCCTTGCGATTGTTGGCTCAAGGAACCTTAAATACTTAGACGCACCCAACGCTTTTTTGAACCATCTCCGGAAACGCTTCTTACCGTTGGAATTCGGTAGAGGCAAGGTACTATGCGTTTGAGAAAATAGAGTTTCGTATGTCCAGTGATCAGCCTCAATATTTCGGGCCACTTCTTGCGAGTCCAGCTGAAGCGGCAACTCAAATGTATTCGCATTTGCGAGCGGCGATTTGGCGTCTTTCGTATGAGTTGCTTGAGCACCAAACCCGATATTACTGATTAGGTTCACCGGGGGAATGATCGTCAAGCCTCCATTCAACCAACACGCATACATCCAAGCAAAGTCCCAGGTGTCGATTTTGCCTTCATGAACTAAATCGAAGACCGAACTCCAATGCGTTTCTTCTTGATCCGAATCGACCCAGTTACGTAGTTTTCCACTGCTCCTGATTGATAACCATGTCGCAATCGAAATATCAAAGTGCTGCCAGGCTCGTCGCCAACTCGCCCAACCCCAAATATGCGCCCATCTCGAAAAATAATATCGGCCGTCAGAATTCTCCGCTGGCAAAAATCGATCGCCGCTCACCATCATCACACGTTCATCATCGCGATATCTATTCAGCATCTGTTCACAAAACGTGAAGAAAGACGCGTGCGGCAAACAATCGTCCTCCAACACAATCAGTTCGTCAGATTGATCAAAGGCCCATTGCAGACCAGTTGCCATACGCAGTCGACAGCCCAGGTTCGTGTCCGCAAAATGAGTTTGCAACTCGCAGGGCCAATCAATGAGCCCGAGGATACTGCGTGCCTGAGCAGTGAAAACGCTATCGTTCTCTTTCAATGGGTTGGGACCGTCAGCGACAACCAACAGACGGTTCGGACGACAATGTCGAATGGCTTGAAAAACACGCTGCGTTTCTGCAGGTCGATTGTAGATGCAAAACAATATTGGAGTTTTGAGCGTTTGGCTCATGGCAGCTTTCGTCCCTGATTGCTTCAACTCGCACAACAATTCTCGTTTGTTGTGAACCAATTGTATTCGTTTCATGCCCCAACGACCAAGGCTAAAAAGTGCTGGCACAATCCAGTGTTGAATGTCGTCAGTTCGTTACGAATCGGTGTTTACCCTATTTGCCCCTTTTGATAGAAAACAGTGCCCACGAACCCATAGTTTCGCGGAGAATGAATTTTTTTGTCGCCCAGCAAACGGAATTGCGGATGATGCGGTCACTACTTCGACGCGGTCCAAACAAACGGTCCGACAGGCCAAAACCTGAAGCGGACCTACAAGGACGGTTTCCGGATTCAACTGCGTTCGAGCGTGAACTGATTTTGGCGACAGCAAATACAACGATGACGTCACCTGAACGCGTTTTAGCGCTCATCCGCGCTGTAGATCATGTGATCAAAAGTGAAATTCCAGGCGCGATTGTGGAGTGT
>JAHEAM010000082.1 GCA_024642765.1 Planctomycetaceae bacterium | reverse complement strand
GGCGACGCAAGTTGGGCCTGGAAGACCGTGGGATGGCTGAATCATTGCGTGAACTCAAACAACATTCCGAGGCAGGTCCGCTGTTTCTCGAACTGGAACGTGCGATCCACGCGCCAGGAGCACTCCAAGATGTTGATTTCGAAGCCCTACTTTTGCCCTATGAAAATGTATCGCTCGACGAAATCTCGCACATGAATGGACAATAAACCAGAATCCACAACTTATGAATTTTTCGAATTGGCTCATCTTGAATTTCCTTTTCATTCCAGCTGGGATTCTAGTTTGGGTGTGGCGAACGCGCCGATCAGCCATCGCAATGCCGTGGGATTTTGGACGACAAAAATCGGGTTGGTTCTGGAGTTTTGTGATCAAGTGCATGCAGTCGATTCCCGTTTTGTTGATGGCGATCGCAATCATTCTTTTGGCAGGTCCACGCAGTTACGCAGTGCCGAAAGCAAAACGTAAGTTGACGAACATTGAGTTTTGCCTCGACCTTTCGGGCAGCATGATGGCGAGATTCGGTTCGGGCACACGCTATGACGCAGCAATGCAGGCGATCAACCAATTCATTGAATTCCGCGAAGGCAACGACGCCTTTGGCCTGACGATTTTTGGTGACACGGTTCATCAATGGATACCACTGACAAGCGACACTTCGGCATTTCGTTGTGCGACGCCCTTTCTTCAACCCAGCAATATGCCTGCCGGGTTTGGCGGCGGAACTATGATTGGCCAGGCCCTTCGCGAATGCCTGCGAATTCTGGATAACCGAAACAGCGGCGACCGAATGATCGTTTTAGTTTCCGACGGTCAGAGCGCTGATCTCGATGGCGGTAAAGATGAAATAATTGCCCATGAACTGAAAGACAGTAAAGTCGTCTTGTACGGCGTTCACATTGGCGGGGGAAATGTACCTGCCGAAGTCGCATCGATCGCCACGATCACAGGCGGCAGCACCTTTAGTGCCGGCGATGAACTCGGATTGGAAAACGTGTTTCGAAAAATCGATTCGATGCAAGTTGCCGAATTGGAACGTAGTTACGCGGAGTTGCTCGACTATTTCTGGCCATTTTGTATTGTGGGTATTTCATTGCTGTTTGTTTACCTGTTGTCGCTATTCGGTTTGCGATTTACGCCTTGGTAAATTGAGCTTTTCGGTAAAGTGAGTTTTCGTTTGCAGTTCCTTGAGTACATCACGTCCACGCATGTTATGTTTGCAACTGTTGCCGTTGCGGCATTGGCGTTGCTTGCTGAGTGGTTGCATTCACGCCGACAACGTCGACTGGGTGAGTTGGCGTTCGGGCCAACGGGACGACCCAGGGCCTGGGTGAGACTCGCGCCGCTGATTCGCTTTTTTTCGATGGCCTTTGTGACTTGGGGGTTGCTGACGCTTATTCGCCTTGAACCAAAAGTCCACAACAATACCGAAATCGCAGCAAGCGATTACAAGCACCTGATACTGGTTTTAGACGTTTCTCCCAGCATGCATCTGACTGACGCTGGCATGGACCAAGACGTGACGCGTCGCAAACGGGCCTCGCAAATTTTGGACTCGATGTTCAGTCGCGTGCCCTTGCGTCAGTACTTGATCAGTGTGATCGCCGTTTACTCTGACGCGAAACCGATTCTTGAGGATTCCAAAGACGTCGAGGTTGTCCGACATATCTTGGAAGACATGCCCATGTATCACGCGTACAAACCTGGCAAAACTCAATTACTATCAGGCCTATCGGCAGCGGCCCAGCTTGCAAAAAACTGGAACCCAAAAAGTGCGATTGTGGTCATGCTGACCGACGGCGATACTGTGCCTCCGCAAGGCATGCCGCGCCTCCCAAATTCAATTTCCAAAGTCCTCGTCGTTGGCGTTGGCGATGCCAATCAAGGCAAATTTATTGACGGCCATCAATCGCGCCAAGATATCGCGACGTTGCGACAATTGGCAAACCGAGTTGGCGGCATCTATCACAATGGAAATCAAAAACACCTTTCGTCGCAAACGATTAACGAAATCATCGATTCGGCTAAGAATGATCGTTTCGAGAAATTTACGCTACGCGAATGGGCCTTGTTTGCCATATTGGCGGGGACTGTTGGGATAGTTGGGCTAAATGTCCTGCTAGTGTTTGCCGGAAGCGGATTCCGTGGCGGAAAACGATTTCATGCGGAAATTCCGTCAATTGAAACAAGTTCCAAGCAAGATTTTCAAGTAAACTCTTGAATGTGGTCGAAATCCATTGAGATCTTAATCGTAAAACCCACGAAAATTGAAGGCCAATTGTCAGTCAAGAATTGGCGACTTTTTGTGGTTCAATTGGATTTCTAAGTAGTTTGGTAGCCGAATAAAGGTTATGATCTTGAATTAGTCGATATGAAATATTTTCCTAACGGAGGGCTAACCAATGCGAGTGATTTTGATAATCGCTTGGTTGTTCGTCGGTTTGGCGGGCGTGATTTATCACTATGGCCCAGGTCAAGTCAAGCAAAAGCTTGATTTAGCTGACGCTCATGTGTTATCAGCCAAGAAAAACTTAGACGCACAAAACTGGACACAGGCGATTGAAGACATTGACTCAGCTATGGCTGCGTTGCCTGAAGATTACTTGGAACGATTTCAAGAATTGCGACTTGAAAAAGCCAAAGCGCAAATGATGGCGAAGCAACTGCCTGCCGCCAAAAGTGATTTGGAAACGCTCTTTAAAGAGCTCGATGCCGATCCAAATTCGGACCCCATACTTAAAGCGGAAACACGATCCGCACTTGCCAACGCTCAGTACTATATCACTTGGTTGATGCGATTGGAAGGATTGCCCAAGACAGAATGGGAACCCGTAATTGAATCAGCGCGTCAGCATTATCGTTACCTTGCCGAGAACGAAGACAATTATTGCCTTCCAGAATTGGCAAAAATTAGCCAAGGCGATTTAGAGTCGTCCATCCGTTTAGCGAGAATGGATTTGGCCGAACTGCAAGGTTTGCCATTGCCCAGTCAGTGACAGGGTACGTGATCCGGCAACGGAAAACGACGCGGTCGCGTCAGCCCAAAACCAAATGGTGGCTCTGGCTTCTCACCTCCACCCGACGGATCTGGTAGTTAGTGCTAGTCCGATTTCTATTCGCAAAAGGGGCAGTTAATTAACTGCCCCTTTTTTCGTTTTGGGTTAGAATGAATATTGCAATAAAACAATCGCTCAAACGCACTGTTTCGTTTGCTCTACGTAAGACCAGTCAGCGGCAGGATGCCCTTGCTACTTCATAACAATCCAAAGTTGGGTATCGAAAATGTTAGTGACTAGTAGGACCATGAATTCACCTTTCAAAAGCATCTTAGCGATTTTGCCCCACCTCATTATGATCCTATGTTTGTTGTTTGCCGAGCGAAACGTTTTCGCGCAAGCGACTCCCATGAAAACGATGAGCTCGACCGTCAGACTTGTTCCTGGCACTGCCTTAAAAGTTGCCCCTCCCAACATTGCCAAGCTCGCGGCACAAGACGAAAAACTGGATGCTGCGACTGCCGCCGACAATGGTCCGCCGGCTGACATTCGTTTGACTCAGTTCTTGACGCTAACCTTTGACCGGACTCCGAGCAGAATCCTAAAAGCTTGGGCCGACCCTGACCCAAAATCCGACGCTAAGTCGTCAGAAGAAAATACTCCTTCTGAAAACGAAACACCGGACCAAGAACCCGATGCGCCGCAAACCGAAGAACAAATCAAAGCCGCTGAAGCTGCAAAAGTGCAAGTTGCAATCGCGGAAGAAGCGCAGGCTTTGGGCCACCAAGTGGCACTCGGAAATTGGAACGCAGTAAAAGAGTACATTGCTAAGATCTCAAAACCCGAAGATCAATCGCACGCCTATCAACATTTCCTTACCGCTCTGGCAACGGCTCCGCCCGCTCAAGTTCCCGTGCAGGGAGTTGCGATCGAGAATCAATTTACGCCCACTGACGTATTGGCAATTGCAGCGATGGTGCCAGGAGAATTTGATTCAAAATATGCGAGCGGCCTTGCCGCGTTGCTGCGATTGGCTGAAAGCGCAGGTCACGATATCAATGGTTTCTTGGAATCAATTCGCACTGAAAACAACATCATCGGCGGCAGTGAGCCCCAAAAACGAGCGTTTGCCGCGGAGCTCCTGTTGGCAGCTGGCCATTTTGCAGAGGCCGAAGAGTTCTTGCCAGATATCAATTTCGCCGGAGTCAAGGAAGATGCGAAACTGCTTTCACTCTTGACCAATTATTACACCCAACTCTACGAATCCGAGAAAAAAGCAACACACCTTGAGAAAGCTTGGGAAACAAATACGTATTTGCTCGCTGTACCAGAAACGACTGAGAACAAAACGTTAATCGAAGCAGGACTCGCTCGCGCAATCGAGTTGTCTTTGAAAATTCGGGATGAAGTCGGAATGCCTTGGCTGCAAGATAGCTTTAGCAGCAATCCCCAACGCGGTCGACAAATCCTGTCCCTTATTGGCCAAGCAACCTCGCAGAACTTGATTACCAGTTTCCAGGACACTGCGGCGCGTCTTAAGTTTCTTAAATTACAACGAGCGACGATCGATGCGCTACTGAATACATCCCCCGAATTGGCGGCGGAATGGTCGGATACGTTAACGATGTTGGCGATGAATTGGTTGCGTGAGGCAGAACTAACGACCGCTAAAGCGGAATCGGGCTCGATGGGTGAAATCATGCAAGTAGACATGTATGGAAACTATTACTACGTTAGCCAAGACCAATACATGCAACGCTATCGGGGTAGCAACAACCAAACGCCGGAACCGATCGAGGTTGCGAACTTGATTGAGTATTGCCCCAACGACACCTGGATCGCGCATATTTCTCCGACGGTGCAACCGCAGTTGTTTCAACGTTTTGCGACGCTCTATCTCCAAGCGAACGAGGAAGAAGAGGCCTTCCCCTACATCGAGAAACTTGCCCAACTACACCCCAAACCAGCCCGCGAATTGGTCCATATTTTTCTGCGAACGTGGACCCGTAATCACGATCCCAATAGTGTTCGTCGAAACCGCAATCCATATATTTACATGTACGGTTTTGAACAAAAGGCAGACGGCATCCCTTTGACGCGTTCCAAACAAGAACGCAATTTGTTGGACCTAAAGTCGTGGGTTGATCGAATCCGAAAGTTACCGATCGAACCTGTTGAAGAGTCGCTGCTCGCGAATGCCTTTTCGACAAGCCATAGTTCGGCAGAAATCTACCGATTGGATTCATTCGAATCCGTGTTTGGTGCCGTTGGAACGCTTCAACCTGAAACGATTTGTGGTTTAGTCGATACGATGCGCGGGAAGTTGGCTAACGAATGGCGAAGCGTGAAGAACCAGGAACAGATGGGAACGAAACGTTCCGAACCCGAACTGCAAGAGGAGGTCGTTCGCGGCTACGACGTCGCGCGAGAACTCGTTGCGGGCGCGATGGAAACTTATCCCAAGAACTGGAAATTGCAGTTGGCAAAAGCCTGCATCGACCACGACGCAAACGACTATTCGCAATCAGTTGCCAAACGCTCGGAGTTTAGCTCGGTCCGCGATCAGGCCTTCGCTGATTTTCAACTCGCCGCAAATTATTATCGTGACGAAGTCCAAAACCTGTCAGCTGAAAAACAGTCCACCGATGTTTATGACTATTGGTTTTATGCCGCATTGGGCGCCGTCGAATTGGGCAAAGTTTCAGAAGAAAACGTCGCCGACGATCGACAGTTCCCATTCATTCGTGCGGCGATCGACTCCCTACCAGGCGAACTGGCAGCGGAACACTTGGAAAAGTTCGCTAACAATTTGTTCACACGAATGAGTCCTCTCAAGCCCCAAGTGAAATTTCGTTACCTAAAAAGCGGCTTCGCAGTCGTGGGCGATCACAAACGAGCTTGGGAAGCCAAGAAATTGCTTGAATACTACAACGATTTGCTCGCTGAAATCAAATTGGATGTCGAGATCGATGGTTCTGATCGTATCGCTGCCGACGAACCCTTCGGCGTTTTCATTAGCCTCGTCCACACCAAAGAAATCGAACGCGAGGCCGCCGGCTTCGACAAATACGTGCAGAATCAAAACAATATGATGTACGCCTACAACTACGGGCGCCCTACTGAAAACTACCGCGAGAAATTTGAAGAATCGACCCGAAACATTTTGGGAGAACACTTTGAAATCAAAACGCTTATTTTCGAAAATCCTAAGTCCATGCGATCGTCGCCTATCGGCAAAGACGGTTGGCGGCGGACTCGTTACGCCTATGCTTTATTGAAACCGCTGGGCGAACAAGTTGATATGATCCCACCGATTAAATTGGAGTTGGATTTCCTCGACACATCTGGCTATGCGGTCTTACCCATTGAATCACCCGCCATAAGAATTGCGGTCAACAATGTAGCCGGCGAAGAACGACCTGTTTCGGACATCAAAATCACGCAAACTCTCGACGAACGCCAAGCCGCAGATGGAAAATTGATCGTCGAAATCAAAGCAACAGCGAAAGGCCTTGTGCCCGAATTGGAAAAACTGGTGGACTTGAAATTTGATGGATTCGATGTCGAATCGATAGACGACCAAGGTGTATTGCCATCAGAGTTTGATGCGAACAACAAGCTGACGATTCTGTCGGATCGCAGTTGGAGCGTACAATTGACTGCTGCGAGCGACAAAACGATTCCGAAAGAGTTCGCTTTTCCTTCGGCGAATCGAGACGTCAGCGAACTTGTTTTTCAACGCTACAAAGATGCAGACTTAGTCGCTGTTGAGCAAGCCGTTTCACTCGAAGCGAATTATGCAAAAACCAATTTGAGCTGGCTTGTATTGGGAATCGTCGCTGTACCTGTGGGCCTTGGATTGCTGGGATTGCTGGTGTGGAAAATTTCAACGCCTGCAACGATCGCAGAAAAGCAATACTCAATGCCGGGGGAGCTTACTCCATTCACTGTTATCGGCCTTCTCAAACAAATCCAGCACGATCAAACCAATGGAAACGCGAAACGTTCGAAACGACGAATCGCCGAACTTGAACTGGCCTCATTGTCACAATCCATCAAACAAATCGAACAGCACTACTTTGGCGACGAAAACGGAGAAGTGGAACCGAACCTTGAAAGTTTGGCACGAACTTGGCTGGCTAAAGCCAATTAACTACTGACCTGGCTCAGGTCTATTTTTTGCCTTCGCCCTGCGTCAGTGATTTGATTGCTCGCTTAGCAAAATGGCGGATCAGAGGGTCTTCGTCAGCGTCGGCTATATTTTGAAGTCTTGTAACGACTTGTTCGTCATTTTGCCCAAGAGTTGGCAAGGCGAGAACGGCGACTTCGCGCAAGCCCGCGTCTTCCGAAGCAAGTTTTTCGACCACTTTGGGTAGTAACGATTTAGCTTCGGGCCCCATTTTCGCCAACATATCAATTGTGTCAGTCTCGTATGTCGGGTTCGACAAGATGGCCCCCAGAACTTTAAGAGGCAATTCCGTTTCACCACTTATTCTGTAATAAGCATAGGCCGCAAACGGCAAAACGTTTTTGTCGCTGTCCAACATGAGATCGCGAATTTTTGGCAATAGCGGTTTTGCAGGTTTACCCCAGGCCATTAGCCCAATGAGTGCTCTCTCGCGATCGACATGGAGCTGAGAATCGAGATTCTTTTCAAAAATCTCCAACGCTGCTGTATCCGATTCACAAGCGATGTTTCCGAGAGCCATCAGCGCGAAGGTACGCACTGATACTTGGCCTGCCCGCGCCGCTTTCATCACCGTTTCGATCTCAGGTCGCGCCAACGGTCCAAGCGCACCTAGCACGCGCAAGGCTCCACATTGCAAATTGAACTCGGGCCCCGGCGGATATTCACGTTCGATAATTACCTTGAGTAGCTCAAGGTAAACTTCCGACCCTTCGCCGATCGATTCCAGCGCCCACAATGTCGACAACTGCATATTGTAATCGTTTGAATCGAGACCTCGTTTCAACAAAGGCAACGTTTGGTGGGCTGACTTCCCTAATGTCTTGATCGCCATTGCTGCAAGAATATACTTTTCGTCATCAGGTGATTTGAGTCGCTCCTCAAGTTCATTCAAAAAAGGAGCTGGAACGTCTTCAATGAGAGTACTGCTGGCAATTCGTACCAGTTCATCATTTGAAATCAAGGCACCCAAAACAAGATTGCGAGTATCCGCATTGTTGAGACTCTCGCGATGATCAATCAGGCCCAACAGTGTTCTGATTTTTTCGTCGGAAGTCCCTGCCGTCAGAATTCGCTGAATTTCGTCTTGGCAAATCGGCTTCGCAGCGAAACAACTCAATGCACTCAAAAAAACAGCGCAATAGCCAAGCATCATTTTTGATTTCATCTACGTTGCCAATTCAAAAAAAGTGGGTTATCACCAACTAGCTCCGCCAGCTCGATTGCCACAGAATGTTACTTTCAACCCCAGCTCGTGAGCCATTGTGGCCTTGACCATTGCTGCCTCATCGGCTCCTGCTGCGTCGTTTCCGTAGGCAACTTGAATGTGATTGCTCTTATGCCGAGCCATCATTTGGTCGCGACTGACGCCATAGGTAACGGCATGCATGATTGGCCATTCAATCGTCGTCTCATGCCAGCGGCGTTGGGTCTCGGCGTCCGGCAATTCAACAACTTTGCCGCGCCCAATATCCATATGCAGCGCATTGTTCGCGACAAAAACTCGTGACCAGACGATTTCTCCCGGACGTGAAACGCCTCGCAATGTACCACCTCCCGATGGAAAATACATAGCGGGTTGACGCATACTCGAGGCACCCTTCCACCCGCCTATAAAATGTTCAGGAGGTGCCGCACCACTAATCAAGAAGACCCAAACATAATCTTTGGTCGTTCCCGAGTGATCTTCGTCACCCCAACGTATATCGTGAAGTGTGGACTCAACGGGTTGTCGAATCGTCGAATGAACACGAAACGTCATTAAAGCATCCAAACCGGCGCACTCGTCTACCTCGTTGAAATGCGGCAGTGGTTCGCCCTTATACAGAATGTCGTTTCCTTCGCGTGATTTTACCGGAGGACGACTGGCATTGTTCAACATGCCCTCAACCAAGTCACTGGCGGGCATCAGATCCTTGAGGCCTTGTTGGTATTGAATCCCGATGGTGTCGCAGCCGAAGTCATTGGCTATCCGCAGTGCAGCAATGTACATTTTGCATTGCATCATCACTTGATCGAGCGTCAATTCGGTTTCAGGCTTTTTACCCAAATGAAACGTCATTCCTTTGCTGAGCATCCATTCATAGACTTGTTGGGCCTCTGATTTAGAAACTTGTGTCGCTTCGTAGTACAACGCCGATTGACTCAATCGTTCCTTGAAAACTCCCGTCGTGTTCAAAAGATGATCAGGGATAATCGCGTTGAACATTCCCATACAACCTTCATCGAACACTCCCATGATGGCTTTCTCGCGTTTCAAGTAGGACGCCAAGCCAACTCCGAGTTTTTCGAGAGACGCAGGGATCGAGACTTTTGCGATCTGCTTCGTCTCAGAAGTCGAATGAGTGATCTTTCCCTTCTCAAACCATTGCAAAAGCTTTTTGCGGAACCCGGGGGCAGCGAAATCTTCGCCCCACAACGTACTGTAGTTCACGTTAGCTTTGGTCAACGATCCGTTCAGGTTCAACATACCGACGAGCCCCGGCCATTGCCCCGACCAATTCGCAACGGTCAGGATCGGGCCTTGATGGGCGAGCAACCCGTGCAAAACATGATGCGAATACTGCCAGACCGCTTCAGCGACGACTAGTTTCGCTTCGGGATGGATATTCGAAAAAACTTCCATGCCGAATTTTTGTGAATCGATAAAGCCGTGTTTCTTTTTCTTGTCGACCGAGTGCGCTCGTTTCACTCGGTAGCCACAGGCTTCGATCGCTTTTGTTAGTTCGACTTCCATCGCTTCTTGAGCAGGCCAGCAAACTCGATTCGCAGATAAACGGAGGTCTCCACTAGCGACCAAAATAACTTCTTTGGAATTTAGTTTTGGCAAGGACTTCAAACGGGGCGGCTCAAATCGAGGCATAAATCAATCCCTTATTGGGCCCAGTGATCGAACCCAAAAAACTAGAAAAACACTTAAAAACCGCATCTTCGATGCCACCAGAATAGCAGATTGCCAACAGTTTTTCAGCGAGGCATCGTCGCGCAACAGAACGTTTGGCGGCGAAAAGCGGCCCTTTCTGTACGTGCATCTCCGCATTTTTGCTCAACAACGCCCGACTTTGGAATACTATTGAATGAAAATGCCACATGGAGTTTGGTTTGAGCTAAGTTTGATAAGCGGTAGGTAATTTTTGGTCCTACGCCGTCTTGTGTCAGCCTGAATACGGAAAAATAAAATGTGTGGAATTGTCGGCTATGTCGGTCCTCGAGTTGCTCAAGACTTCTTGATCGAAGGCCTGCAACGGCTAGAGTATCGCGGTTACGATAGCGCGGGCATCGCAACGATCGACTCCCAATACGGTTTTGAAATCCATCGGTCTGTTGGCCGAATCAAATCCTTGTCCGAACTTGTAAGCAAGGAACCCTCCCCAGCCGGTATCGGAATCGGCCATACGCGCTGGGCGACCCACGGTGCTGCAACTGTTGAAAACGCGCACCCGCATTTAGGTGGCGGAGGCGAATTGACTTTGGCCCACAATGGCGTCATCGAAAACTACTATGAACTCAAAGTGCGGTTGATCAAACTCGGTTACGAATTTCGTTCCGAAACAGACACGGAAGTTATCGCTAACTTACTCGCCGAGTGTTTGAAGAAACGCCGTGAACATGCAGAACTAGCGGACCGTGACGATCCGCAACTCGCCGTTGATGCGATTAAAGATACGGTTTCCAAATTGCGCGGAACCTACGGCTTGGTCGTGCTATTTCGGGAATGGCCTGAGACTATTTTTGCCGCAAGGTTGGGCAGCCCACTTGTTGTAGGAGTTGGTGACGGCGAACACTTTGTTGCCAGTGATGCGTCCCCCCTCGTTGGTTATACCGATCGAATCGTCTATCTGGCCGATCATCAAGTCGCTGTGATCAATGCGGACT
>JAHEAM010000081.1 GCA_024642765.1 Planctomycetaceae bacterium | reverse complement strand
GGAACAACGAGTGGCAAATGAGTTTTCAGTTCTGATCGTTGAAGATAACGATGACGCACGTCGCAACATGGAAGACATTCTGTCACTGGATGGCTATAAAGTCGAATCGGTTTCTCACTGTCTTGCTGCGATCCACGCCGTTGAAGTCAAATCGTTTGACATGGTGATTGTAGATTGGCGACTGCCTGATTCAAACGCAGATTCGTTGATCCCGATAATCGTTTCCCGTCAGCCCAACACGCCCGTAGTGGTCGTTACTGGCATTCGCGATTTTGATACAGCGGTTACAGCACTTCGCAGTGGTGCCTACGACTTCTTGCTTAAACCCATTAACGTCGATGTTCTGCGGTCTGTCTTGAACAGAATCGTCGAACGCAAGAAGCACTTGAATGCAATCGAGTCGGCAAGAGAAAAACTCTTGATGAACGAACGACTTGCAGCGATTGGCCAAATGGTAACAGGTCTCGCTCATGAAAGCCGCAATGCGTTTCAACGCTCACACGCTTGTCTCGCAGAATTGTCGCTAGACCTGGAAGGCCAACCTGATAGCCTAAAACTTGTGCAAAAAATCCAAAAGGCCCTCGATGACTTGCATTCCCTGTTTGAAGAAGTTCGGGATTATTCTGCACCCATTATTCTTGAACGCCGCAGGTGTTGTTTAGAAACGCTCGTTCGCGAGACGTGGCAACATATTCTCGATACCAAAAAAGGCTTAAACGTGCCTAAGTTTTCGCTTACGAAAGCAGCGAACTTTCCTGAGCTGTGTATGATCGACAACGATCGAATACAACAAGTCCTTCGGAATGTCTTGGAGAACGCATTATTTGCCAGTCCGCCCAACGGGACTGTGACAGTACACCTGGGATTGAACAGATTGAATTCCCACTCGCTGCGAATCGAAGTAGAAGATCAAGGTGAAGGCGTTGCCATCGAAAATCGCGAGTCGATCTTCACGCCTTTTTACACCACAAAAACCAAGGGTACGGGTTTAGGGCTGGCAATCTCTCGCCGCTATATTGCGGCGCACGATGGTCAACTGTTTGTCGAAGACCATGAGGGCCCAGGCGCACGATTCGTAATTGAAATACCCATCAAACCCTCCTGAGCGATAATGCCCAATGCGAGCGAAGACGCACGCACGCGCTGATGCATTTTGCAAGTTGAACGTCCGTAGAGCGGTTTAGTTGTTTTTTTGCACAAACCGATTTAAACGGTTCGATACACGCCTCGACTGGCACGCGCATTGCACGATTGTCAGCAATGGAATTTAGAGTATTGGTGATCGAAACTTAGGATTCGTCATAATCTGGACGACCATTTTCGAATATTGGCTCGAATACTCTTCGACACATTAATGCGCCTCGTTACACATTGAGCCCATCGCAAAGAGGTCGATATCCGGTAGAAGCGGCACAGGGTGCCATTCGCTTGCTCCGGGTTCTACAACCTACTGAAACCAAGCCTTGAATATTCCGAGAATAAGACCAAACTAAAAGTAATACCATGTCCACTGTCAACGAACTCGAACGCATTCAAAATCAGGCCCCAGAAAAAATGCCAGTCAATGCCGATACCGAAGAAACCTTGTTTGTCGAAGCAAACGCGATCCATTTGTTATTGGTTGACGATGAAACTGACTTTCGCGAATCGGCCAGCCGCTATTTTTCACGAAAGGGATTCAATGTTTCCCAAGCGGAAGATGGCGAAGAAGCTCTAAACATATCTACCAACAAGAAATTTGACGTAGTGGTTTTGGACATTCATATGCCAGGCATGAATGGGCTTGAAGTTCTCAAGCGACTTATGGAACGTGATCCACCGCCGAAAGTTATTATGCTCACTGGCGGAGGCACTATCGAAAACGCCGTCGAGTCAATCAAAAAGGGCGCGTACGACTTTCTGACGAAGCCAGCGAAGCTCGATGACCTTGATCGCATGATTCGTCGTGCTTGCGTGACTCAAGAACTGGAAAAAGAGAACAAACAACTCCGAGAAGTAATCAAACGCCAGGCACCCAGCAGTGAATTGATTGGTAAATCCGAGGCCATGCAAGAAGTCTTTCGCTTGATCGAAAAGACGGCCAGTTCGGGTAAACCCGTATTGATTCAAGGCGAAAGTGGAACGGGTAAAGAGCTGGTTGCTCGGGCGATTCATCGATCGAGTCCTTTGGCTGACAAGCCTTTGGTCATCGTGAACTGCGCGGCGCTCGCAGAACAACTCCTTGAAAGTGAATTATTTGGGCACGAGAAAGGTGCCTTTACGGGTGCAATTGCTGCTAAACCCGGTTTGTTTGAAATTGCCGATGGGGGAACACTCTTCATTGACGAGTTCGGCGAAATGAGTGGTGGGCTGCAAGCGAAACTGTTGCGAGTGCTTGAAGACGGCTCGATGAGACGTGTCGGCTCGATCACGGAACGCAAAGTCAATGTCCGTGTGATTGCGGCAACCAATCGCGACTTGGAACAAGAAGTCACAGACAAGAATTTTCGAGAGGACTTGTTCTATCGAATCAATGTTCTGGGAATCATGTTGCCACCCCTTCGCCAACGTTCGGGCGATATCAAGCTTTTGGCCGAAAAATTTGCTGGTGAGGATTGGACGATTGATGACGAAGTCATGGAACGCTTGACTAGTTACAGTTGGCCGGGCAACGTTCGCCAATTGCAAAATGCTATCGAACGCTGCAAAGTCCTCGCTGAAGAAGACCGGATAGAACTTAAAAACCTACCGAGCGCAATCGTGAATGCAGAACCCGAAAAACTGCGTCTGGCCATTAACAATGACATTGACCTGGAAACGCTCAACAAAATTCACGTGGAAGAATCTTACAATCGGTGCGGTAAAAATAAGACGAAAACCGCCCGCGCTCTTGGTATCAACCGGCGGTCACTATACCGCCTGCTCGAGAAATACGAAATTGTTTAAAATTCGTTTTCGTTTTCCGATGCCACAGTAGTCGTATTTCGATCTCGAGTTTTAAGCGCTGGCCTAAAGGCTCGACTCCAACCCTGAAAGTAGGGTGTGGGAAGCGGTCGCATTTTGAATGGCATTCCAGTCTCAATGGTCGTTGGACCAAGCGTCACACGCCGCATCCAGATGCAAAAACCGCGAAACACACCATTGTCTTTTTGCGGCAACAGTTGGACGGAGTATCATATCGTTGGTGTGTTACGCGTTTTGCAGCTACTTCTGTTCTGCCTTGAAAATTGAGGCGCCTTCATTGCCTTTGGCTTCAATATAGGCCAACAGATCGAGGACCTCTTCGGCCGTTAGTGTGTCGAGCAAGCCCTTGGGCATCAACGAAACTTCCGATGTATTGCTGTCATCAATGTCAGCCTTGTCAACGACGATTTCAGTCGTTGCGACGACTGGGTTTTCGACGAGCTTGATGAGTTTATCATCCTCGAAAGTCACAAGACCCGAAACGGTTTGTCCCGAAGCCAACAGAATGACTCGCGTTCGATACTTGTCGTCAATCTTCTTCGATGGCTCAATCAGATGCGACAGTATCTCGCGAGTATCCCAGTTGGGATCCAGTTTCGTTAGATCTGGCCCGAACTCCTTCCCTTGTCCATTCATCACGTGGCAGGAAATACAGCTTGCTGCCGTGAAGATCTGTCGGCCAGCTGCAAAATCACGACCTGACGTCATGGATGAAAGTTGTTCCTCGAAGTCGGCAACGGTCCACTCCGTTTGCGAAACGGTCATCGAAAGTAAAGTGTCTTGGATACGCAATTGATTTGCTTCGACATACTTAGCCGGATCGACATTGTATTCTTCCTTGGAAGCAACCACGTACAAAGCACCAAACATCCGTCGCCAGTGCCCTGGGTAAGTGCAAACGTAGGGATACACACCGGGCTTCGAGGGCGCCATGAATTGAATGCGTTCCAACTGTTGAGGTTGCACCAATCCACTGTGTGCCAAAACCTTTGTGCTATTGGGAACAAACCCGGATTCCAATGCACCAGGCTTAAGAGCCTCAGCTTCGGCAAGCTGGCCCATTTCTTCCATGGCACCTGGTATTGTCAACACAAAGTTGTGCGGCATCATGTCGGTGTTTTCGAAAAGAACCACCACGGGCTTGCCGGCTTCAACAACCATCATCGGTTTGTCGTAAGCCATTCGATGTGGTTTGGTTCCCAAGCGCAAGACCTCGACACCCAGCTTTGAAATTTGTTTTTTCAAACCGGCTGCAGCTTCTTCTGGCAGCATCGTCGCAACTGTTTGTCCCAGTTGCACGTACTCGGCTGCGCTTTCAGAGGCGCGTTCTGCCTCTGGCAACGCATTGAGGTGTTCCAGTACGGCTTGTCCCAAACTGTCGGCAGCGTCCGAGTTCCAGAAGCGAACGGGGATCCGCTGGATCGCGCGAATTGCGGTTGGACGCTCGTCATTGTTGATAATCAACTCACTTAAGCGATTGAATGCATCGCCTTCTTTTCCACGAACTTGCGAAATCGAATCAATTGCAGAGCGACGAATCGTAGAACTCATGTCGGCTAGGTCAACTTTGAACTCGCTCATAGGAGTCGGAGCTGGGTTCTTTGCCAAAGTGAATAGGACTTGGTGATTCGAATCCAAAACAGAGACAGTGAAATCTTTCAGGCGGTTACCGAGATCACCTTCCACTCGATTGAAGACACGAATCTCGTCGATTGCCGAGTCTTGGCCCAATTCCAATTGCCACCAGGGGTTTGCAGTAGTTTCTTGGGTGTGCGTTTGTTTACCCGATTGGTAGTCGGGATTCGCGTCGCCATCGATAGCACGATCGGCGGTTCCATTATGCGAAGTGCTGGATTGCGTAGCCGAACCAAGACGCGCGATGTTTTCACCGCCCGACAAGACTTCGACTTCGGCGAGCGTCAAGATTCTGTTCTTGCCAGGCAATTCAATTCGAACAAAGCGAGCAAGTCCTTTCGACTTCGAATCGCCGAGTTGTTTCGCAATGGAATCCGGCAGAGCTTTCGAAAGTGGTGCGACGCGCGAATACAAATCTGCTTGCAGCACTGGGTCTGGCAACAGCGAGAGTGCGCTCGCCACATCGTTCAACTGTTGCGGCGAGGCTTCGGCCATTTTCCAAACGGTTTCGACTTCCTTATCGGCAAGCATCGTACCAATCCAACCAACCTGTCGCAGGATATTGAGTTGGCCTGCGGTGGCAAGTTCCACCAAACTCGCTCGTTCAGGTTGCAAATTCTCAGCAGACTCGGCCGCAAGAGCCCGCACCAAATCGAAAATCAAACTGCGGTCAGCCGACTTGCCTTGCGAATCTTGAATCGCTGTGATTAGAACGGAGGCGGTCGACACGTTTTGGGCTTTAGCCAAAAGGTCAACGGCGGCACGACGCTGTGCGTCACCTAGGCCGGGTCGCAACAAAAGGTACCGGGCTATTTCAGGGGTCAATTGCAGATCGC
Organism: Planctomycetaceae bacterium; assembly: GCA_024642765.1. Taxonomy (GTDB): domain Bacteria; phylum Planctomycetota; class Planctomycetia; order Pirellulales; family Pirellulaceae; genus BJ22. Next base: position 5,675 of record JAHEAM010000081.1, on the reverse strand, counting down.
GTAACTCCGTTGGAGTCAACTGATCAAATACAAAAGCAAGACTGGCCTCAGAAAGTTGCGTTGGCCATGTAGCCGTACCGATATCCTTTTTCCAACTTGGATTCACAGCTCTTAGAGATTCACGAATCACGTAGTCCAAATAGTTGTCGCGCGGTTGCGAGTAAGCATTCGACAAAATGTGCATTGCCGACGAACCGGACTCTAGGAAACTGGCGCCACGTGCTGCCATCAATCGAACGCGAGAACTCGGGTCGCTTGCCATCTTGGCAAGCTTTTCGCCGGTCGTCGAAATACGATCACATTGATAGGTAACAACGCGAGTTGCCGCAGCGCGAATCCAGTCTTCTTTCGACGAAAGCATTTGATCAAGCAACGATTCGTTAACTTGATTTGCTTGTTGGTGCAACCAGAGAAGCTCCATACGCTCCGAGTCGTCTTGACAGCGTGGCAAGCGAGCAATGACTGCGGCCATAACTTCGTTGTCAGGCCGGCTAGTTAGTTCGATACGAGCACGATAGCGCTCACGATGAGTCGCCGTGCAAATACGTTCGATCAACGCCGGAGTCGAAAGCTCAGAGGCCGGGGCGGGTGATTGCAATGGTGAGCCTTTGTGTGTAATTCGATAGGCACGACCGTGAACTCGGTCGCGACTTGGGTCTCGCAAATTATGCTGCATATGGCCAATAATCGGGTTCTGCCAATCGATCAAGTACAAACTTCCGTCCGGAGCAAACTCAAGATCCACCGGTCGGAAATTGGGGTCATCGGACAACAACAGAGCAGGTTGTTCGGTGCCTTCAATGCTAGAACCTTTGTCCGTAATCTTATAGCGCAGGATTCCCAGGTCGCCGATCACATTTTCGACTAATAATTCGTCATTCATTTCAATCGGGAAATGCTCGCCACTCACGATTTCCGTCGCCGGACATGGTCGCGTGCGAGGTGAGTAGACCAACGGTGCACCTGGGTGTTTGTTGGGATGCTCCAAATGACCGGACGTGATTGCTGCGTCGTAGGGATTCGAACTTGTGCCGTCGTGAATAATGTCGCGGCCCCAACGATCAAAAACGTGTCCGTGCGGATTTGCATAACCGAAGGGTGTGTAGGCGTCAACGCGAAACGTCCGAGGCTCGAAGCGATACGAACCAGCATTCACATTGCGCAATGGCCCGTAAGGTGTTTCAATTTGGGTATGGTGGAAAACGCCCTCTTGGAAGTAAAAAGCTCCATCCTGCCCCATCACAAACGAATTGGATGTGTGATGCGTGTCGGCGGAATCAATGCCGTGCAAAATACGTTGGCGCACATCGACGATGTCGTCGCCATTTGTATCCTTTAAGAACATGATATCTGGTGCTTGAGCAATCAAAACACCACCGTTGTAGAATTCGAACCCCGTCGGATTGTGAAGCTTGTCTGCAAAAACTTTGCAAACATCGGCGCGACCATCACCATCGGTATCTTCCAAAATCAAGAGTTTATCGTTCATCTCATCTTTGGGCTTCCAGTGCGGGTAACTTGGCCAAACCGCCACCCACAACCGACCTTTTGTATCGAAAGCCATTTGTGCTGGATTCACGAACTCTGGGAACATTTCTTCGGAAGCGAACAAGTTGACAGCAAATCCTTCGAGAACACGCATCTTCTTAATCGCATCTTCGCCAGTTAAAAATTTGTGTTGGCCTTCGGGACCATTGCCCGGTTTATTCGTAACGACCGGTATGAAAGGCAATAGCTTCGAATCGTCAGGTTCCACGACTCGGTTTTCGACTGCTGCCCAAATCACTGGGTCACGATTGTCGGTCATTTGGATCAAAATCTCTAATTCGCGGGTCATGACCTCGCGATTCGTTTGACCATCGACAAACTTAAGATCGCCGCGGCCTCCAAAAATCGAATAACCGTCCGTCGCACGATAGTACTCAAACCAATTGAAGTTCTTCTGCAAAATCGCGTTGCGAACCGCTGCTCGTTCTCCAATTGTTTTTTCGCCAAAGAGTTGCAGGCAAATATTGTTTGCAACAAATTGATTGCCAGTGCTATTAAGGTGAATTCCGTTGATTGTCAGGGGTTGATCAAGTGCAGAGTAGGCCGCAGCCGTTGAAGAAAAAACATCGACAAATGGCAATTTGTTGTCAGCCGCCACCGCTTTTATTGCTTTTGTGTATTGCTCCAGGTTCGCATTGTTGACTGAACCGTCGGTCAAATCCGGATTTTCAAGTTTTTCTTGTGCGATTGGTGAAATCAAAACCAGTCGAGGAGCTGAATCGCCATTGTATTGCTTGGTCAACATTCGTTTGACTTCGGCATCGTATTTGGCCTTGAACTGTTCAACTCCATCGGCCCCGTCAAAGGACTCATTGAATCCAAACATCATGAACACGACATCCGCACCGATGCGTTGCAAGTGTTCGTCGGGGGTGCCGAACCCACTTGAGCGCAATCGAACGTCAATTGTGTCCGCTGAAAACCCAAGGTTTCGGACTGACAACTTCAAGTCCGGAAAGCGAATCTGCAGATTGTGCTCGAGCCAACCATCATGTTGCATTCGATCCGCAAGCGTATTGCCAATGATCGCGATTCGATCGTTTGGTTTAAGCACTAATTTTTCGTTTTGAGCAACTACGTTGAAAGGCTGCAAGCCCATCCACAATCCATACAGCACAAAAAGAAATACGAGACGCTGGCTGCTTGTTTTCGAATTCAGTGAGTCCATCAACCCTAATCCTTAAAAGAGTAACTGAGTCTTTCAGAGACGTCATTCTAACTTCCCGCGTGCCGAGTTTCTAGTTGGTGATTGGGAGCAAGTCAGATTGACTCGATTGGAGTATTTTCAAACACGAGAGTCTTTTTGGGTGACGGAATGGTGCCGGAAGATGCAATCCGCAAATTCACAGAGCAACTGCATTCTAGATGAACGTCCTTGTAGCAAAACTTGAAGACGTAAACCCGTGGTGAGCAAGGTGCCGTATTGTAACACGGAGCGTGAGCAAGGAGTCCTTACACAAGAACAACAAAGAGGCTGATCAGCCTACCGACCTTTGAGACCCTTCCTTTGAATCGCCAGCCGAATCGGCTGATTGATTGGTGCGCCGAAGGCGTTTGATACCATAGCCCAGTGTCGAGTTTCGGCTGATTTTCAACCGAAGTGTGAAACTCAACTTTTCTAGCCGTCGAATGACTCTGGGTCGTCGGAGCTGATGCCTTCGACATGCGGATTGTAGTCATCGACCGCGTTGAGTGAAAGTTCGTCCCGAAAACCTTCGCCTGGAACAATCAGAATATCGCCATCGGTGTTTTCTTGTTCCGCACGCACATTGTGATGCCGCGACAATTCCAGCACTGCTAGGAAGACTCCAATCATTGCCGACTTGTGCATGCCCGGCTGGAATAGGTGACTGAAGACAACACGGCGACTCGCGACGAGCTGTCGATGAATATTCTTCATATAGACCGTGATCGGCGTGTCGTCATAGACAACTTTTTCGGGCATCGCGCGACGTTTTTCTTTCAAGACCCGCCCAAATGCGCTAACCAAGTCCCAGAGTTCAATCGCCCGCAGCGGTTGTTCGCCCAAATCAATTTTGCGGGTGGGCAAGTCATCTTGAAATCGCGGATAGCGATCTTGCCAGGACGCTGCTCGCTCGTCCAAGATTGTTGCCGCATCGCGAAACTGCTTGTAGAGAAGCAAACGATGCACCAAGTCCTCGCGTGGATCGGCATAAACTTCTTCTTCGTCGCCAACTTCGATTTTTGGTAACAACTCTTTTGACTTGATCTCCACCAGTCGGCTCGCCACGTCCAAAAAATCACCGACGGCATCGATACTGAGTTCTTTGAGGATTTCAATGTATTCCAAATACTGAGCTGTAATTCGAGCAAGGGAAATCTCAGCAACATCGACTTCGTTTCGTCGAACCAAGAACAACAACAAATCGATTGGGCCGCGAAAGTCGCTGATCTCTACTCGAAAACTCATGAATTCTTTTCCCAATCACATCCAAGCTTGTTTGACTGCAGTCATTCGCGATGTTGCCAATACCTTCCACAGATCCTTTATCCTAATCTTGAATTCCTTCCCACTCTACCTGAACACATGAGACAGGAACGACTCAGGCAAAGCGAATCAAACTCGCGAGAAGATTAAGATCAAGAGCACGATTCTGAAAAAGATTTTGACTCAGAGGGTTCGTTGTTACGATCAAACCTGTTTGACACTTCAATCCTCAAATCTTACTTGGGCGGATTATGTGGATTGTGTTCTACTTTTCGCCCCTGTTTCCCAACCGTTACAAAATAACACCTTTTTGCTATCACTCGCTTTGGAATTGGTGCCGATACCTTCACGCAGACCCAATGATTCTTTTTGTAGTTCAGCATATTGCTTGCCAACTCGCAGTGGCAAAAAACTCAAGGAGACAAAGCCGACCATGCGGCACGACAATTTGGCGATTCAAGATTTAGTAGAGCTAAGACAGTTTGTATCCCGCACGTTGTGTCAACTAAACGATTTCGAAGAAGGTATTTTCCAGGTCACCGAGAAGTTACTCATGAAATGTGGCAAGGCCTGTGGCATTTTATTTTGCCTCCATGGACCTCGCAGCGTCAAATCAACGGCCGTTTGGGAAAACATTACCAACTCGATAATCTTTTATGGCTCAACTGGCGAAAAAATTCATCGCGCACAACTTAATACAGTCACGTGCGAATAACGAAATTATTCCATTCAATCATTCAGCTTAGGAGAAGCGATATATGTTAGTACTTTCCAGGAAGGAAAGCGAGAAAATAAAACTCGGTGATTCGATCGTACTGACGATCGTGCGTGTCTCAGGTGATCGAGTCCGGTTAGGAATCGAAGCGCCCAACGACATGCTCATCCTCAGACACGAGCTGGATTCTACCGGCGAAACGACCAAGTTAGATGATGATGTAGCGGCTGCGTGAACTGGTCTTCACACATACGAGTACACCAAAGTCTGTTTGCGGCAGTTTCGCTAGAATCACCGTGATCAAAATCGGCGGCTCCAGGAGTTCTTTCCTGGGCCGCCAGTTTTGTTGACTTACCCAAACGTAGCAACTGCTACGTTTTAAATTTGCCCACGATGTCTTTGTCGCCGCACGCTCAAGCACCCAAACCGTCTAACTATTGCCCATACCGGTATCCGCTATTGGCTGAAGTCACCGGTGCCGAGGCTGGCACAGCTCCGCTGCTGTATGTCGAACGGAAACTGGGCGCTGACGACGACGGAACGGACTGATTGGATGGGATTGAGCTCGATCGCAGGCTCGCTGCCAACTTTGGATTCTCCGCTAACACCTGCAGCAACTTTGAAATACACAGCTTGTTCATGCTTGTGTTGTGATCATTCGCCTCAGCCTTCAGGGCCTCGTGCAAACTCTCTGGCAAACGCACGGTAATAACCCGTGTTGGCTCATTGATCGAGCTCGGCGAAACCTTGCGGTGACGCAGATTATTTACCAACGCCTGGATCTCCGAAAACTCAGGCGATTTTTCGAAAGCGATGAATTCTTGTTGGCTTGTAAAAACACTGCGTGCGGCTCCATCCACACCCAAAACTTCACGGAAGAAAGTAACCCAATCTGGGTTGCCCAAGTGTAGCTGTTTCGCGACAGCCAGAACCTTCTGGCAACGCGTCGGGAAGTCCTCGACT
>JAHEAM010000520.1 GCA_024642765.1 Planctomycetaceae bacterium | reverse complement strand
CTTCTCAACCATTTCTTTCTAAACGAGTTTGCACGCAAAAACACAGGCAGCTCAATTGGAACTCACGTCAAATACGAAACCAAAACAGTTGGCATTGCCGGTGCCGGTTTGATGGGCCTTACGATCGCAGCCGAGGCGTTGAAAGCAGGAAATACGGTCAGCATTTACGATTCGAATCCTGCCGTGATCGCTGCCATGAAAAATTCATCAAGTGCTGAAAACATTTCGATTGTTGGAGCTTTGGATTGTTTGGCCAAGGCAGATCTGGTGCTCGAATGTATTGTCGAAAAACTAGACGCCAAACAGGCATTGTGGACCGAGCTTTATGAATATCTCAACCCCAAAACGATTTTGGCAACCAACACTTCTGCCTTGCCGGTCGCTCAGATTTTTCGGGACGCGCCATTACCTGAGCGGTGTTGCGGGATTCATTACTGTCATCCACAGTTAATGCAGTTGGTCGAAATCGTCCGCACCCCTGCGACCAGCGACGAGACGACTGCCGCGGCCGTGCAATGGGTTCTTGCTCAGCGCAAGACTCCAATCATTGTCAAAGATTCACCTGGATTCGTTGTCAATCGAATCTTAACCGCCATGTTGGATGCAGCCATTGCAGTCTTTGAACAAGGCATTTCGGTTCGTGCAATCGATGTCGCGATGGTTGACTTTGGATTCCCAGGAGGACCATTCGAAGTTATCGATGTGATCGGGCTTGATACTGTAGTCCAGGCAGGCCGCGCGATGGTCTCACAAGGCGTGCGTCAGGTCTCAGGTTCTCCACTGTTACCCATGATGGTTCGCAAGCGACGACTGGGTCGCAAAAACGGTTCTGGGTTTTATAATTATAATTCGATCGATGGTCCACCTTTCGATAACCCCGACACACGTGACTTGATTGAGCCATACCAAAAAGAATCGAAAGGCCCGTTCGCGAGTCAACAAATTGTCGATTCCATTTTGTCTGCGATGCTGATTGCTGCCACCGAAATTCTCGACCATCAAGTTGTATCCGATCCTCGGCATATCGATATTGCGATGATCCAAGGCCTTGGGTTTCCGGCCCACCATGGCGGACTGTTATTCTGGGCCGATCGGCAATCGAACGCTAAGCTGCGAGTATTCTTAAACGAACAATTGGCCCGTCACTCATTGGTCGAACCCAAAACACTTGGGAAATGGCGTGCCGACCAAGTCCCCTTCTACCAAACCGTTTCGGGCTAATGTTGTTTTCCATTTCGGCTCCAACGATTCCTCTTCTTTTTTTGTCGCGTGTCTTGGCGACGAGTTCGCGCGTTGCGGTCACCTATTTCGACCGCTTGCAAAATGGCTGGTGCGACGTTGCCTGGATTCAATTCGCAAACGATGTCGCTGCCTACACGCGAAAACTGCAATCTCATGTGGCTGTCCAGCAAAATGTGCTTTTGCTCTCGGAGAATCGATACGAATGGATGGTCGTGGACTTGGCAATCCAGTTTCTGGGAGCCGTTTCCGTTCCTTTACATAGCACATCGACCGAGCAACAAGTTCGCCAAATTGCCGATCACTGCAATGCAGACTTTGCGATCGTCTCGGACAGAGCTCAACTTGCCAAGATTGCGAGTTCGCGATCGATTCAAGGTGTTGCAACATTCGATGCAATTTCTAGTTCGTTCGATTCGCTGAATGAAATCGTTCCATTGACACTTGAAAGGCTCAACCCATTGGAGTCCACAAGGAATACGGTCGAGCGATTGAAGGAACGGTTGCTTGAACGATCTGTGCAATCCGAGAACCTTTTCACAATCCTGTACACTTCGGGAACAACCGGCGAACCCAAGGGTGTCATGCTCTCGCACCGGAATGTCCTAGGCAACGTTCATTCGAAGTTGCAAACACTGCCTCTTTGCCATCAAGACCGTCGCCTCTGTTGGTTGCCCATGTCACATATTTTTGCAAGGACATGCGACTTGTATACGGGTTACTCAGCGGGCTGCCATTCGATTGTTTCTTTAGGGCGGGACGCCATCTGGCCCGAATTGAAACATTTTCAACCGACCTTCCTCAACGCGGTGCCCTACTTTTATGAGAAGTGCGTTCGAACAATTGAATCCACCAAACTAACTCCGCGAGCAGAGAGTTTGCAGGAATTTTTAGGCGGGCGTATGAAACTTTGCAACTGTGGCGGCGCGCCGTTGGCAGACTATGTATTTGACTATTTCACGAATCACGGCATTGAGTTAATTTGCGGTTACGGTTTGACGGAGACTTCGCCGGTCCTCTCCAGCAATCGGGCCATAGCCAAACGCAAGGGCTCCGTTGGTCAGGCCGTCCCAGGCGTTGAACTTAGAATCTCTGACGATGGCGAAGTCCTGGCGCGTGGCGACAACATCATGCTCGGATACTATTTGGATGCACAAGAAACCGAAATGACAATACAAGACGGTTGGCTGCATACCGGTGACCTTGGTTATCTTGATCCTGACGGTTTTCTTTTTCTGACGGGGCGAAAAAGGGAATTGATCATCACGACGGGCGGCAAAAAAATCGCACCTGCAGCGATCGAAAATTTGATTTTGGCCGACAACCTGTTTGAGCAGATTCTCGTAGTCGGCGACGGACAAGACTATTTGACAGCTCTAGTTGTTATCGCAACTCAAGAATGCGACGCAGCACAATTGAACGGCAAAGACTTCAGCCAGGAACAAATTCTAGAACGTATCCAACAGCGATTGGCCGGACTATCCCAATACGAACAAATTGGGAAAGTGCACGTGGTTGATCTGCCGTTCACCAATGAGAACGGATTGTTGACACCCAAGGGCAGTTTGCGCCGGCCACAAATATTGCTGCGCTATCAAGAGGCAATCGAAGCGATGTACAAACGCTAACAAATCGTTTCGCTCCCCACCACTTCCTGACTTGCGCGAATCACATTTCGCTCAGCAAGTGTGCCATGTCGCACGTACCATTTCAGCTCGCTGATTCCATTTCAT
>JAHEAM010000080.1 GCA_024642765.1 Planctomycetaceae bacterium | reverse complement strand
GGACCGTAGCTGGTGTCCAGCTTCAATGCCAAATCGGTAGTGAACATGATTGGAGCGTGTGACTTCGATGGGTCATGAGCATCCGGAACAGTGTCTTCTGCTGATTTCTCTTTGGGTATCCACTGATGCGCGCCGGCGGGGCTCTTGGTCAGTTCCCATTCGTAGTCAAATAAATTATCAAAGTACCCGTTGGACCATTGGGTCGGATTGTTTGACCAAGCACCTTCCAATCCACTTGTAATCGTGTCGCCTCCATTGCCTTTGCCGAATTTGTTTTTCCAGCCGAGTCCTTGTTCTTCCAAACTTGCAGCTTCAGGTTCAGGTCCGACGTTGCCGTTGGGATTGGCAGCCCCATGAGCCTTGCCGAAGGTATGTCCGCCTGCGATGAGAGCAACGGTTTCTTCGTCGTTCATCGCCATGCGCGCAAACGTCTCACGAATGTCTTTGGCCGCAGCCAGTGGATCGGGTTTGCCGTTGGGGCCTTCTGGATTAACATAGATCAAGCCCATTTGAACGGCTGCCAACGGATTGTCTAATTCGCGATCTCCACTGTAACGGTTGTCACCTAACCACTCACTTTCAGGTCCCCAGTTGATATCTTCTTGAGGTTCCCAAACGTCTTCTCGGCCACCGGCGAATCCAAGTGTTTTGAATCCCATCGACTCAAGAGAAACGTTGCCAGTCAATACCATCAAGTCAGCCCAGGAAATCTTATTTCCATATTTCTGTTTGATTGGCCAGAGCAGACGACGTGCCTTGTCAAGGTTTGCATTGTCCGGCCAACTGTTGAGCGGGGCGAATCGTTGAGTGCCATAACCCGCGCCGCCTCGACCGTCCGATACGCGATAGGTGCCTGCACTATGCCATGCCATACGAATGAAGAGCGGACCATAGTTGCCATAGTCGGCCGGCCACCAGTCTTGATTCGTCGTCAACAATTCTTTGATGTCGTTTTTTAACGCTACAAGATCAAGTGAGTTGAATTCATCGGCGTACTTGAAATCCTCGCCCATCGGATTTGTCTTTTGAGAATTTTGAGCAAGGATTTTCAAGTTCAATTGGTTGGGCCACCAATCACGATTACTCATTGCGCCTGAGGATGTGTTGCCTTGATCCATTGGTTCTTGGGCACCTGAATTTTGGGCCACAGCATCTGGAGTTGTGCCGTCCGCAGTTGCAACATGCTGAGTAGCTCCGGTGAAAGGGCATACGCCCCCGGGCGAAGCAATGTCTCCATGTGGATTGCTCGCGAGGGAATCGGATTTCGTCGCTTGGCCAAAGACTTGGTGGCTATTTGCACCAAGCAAACAGCCGACGCTCAACACAACCGCCGAGGCCATTGGCCAGATGTTTCGTTTCGCTTTTTGTTTTGCCATGACCCTCAAAGCGGGGCATTTTTCTAATGTCGCTGACATATTCAGTCTCCAAAATGGTTCGTTTGGCTGGCCAGAACTAGATTCCTGTCGCAGTCTATTTTCCAAAGTAGTGATTGTGGACTTTGTCAAATATTAGTTTTTGCAAGATTTTTTTACCAACAAAAACCTTTGAACGCAATCCGTCATCGGATGATTGATTCATGCCTTTCTGCTCGATTTGTTGCTTTTTTGGTATGATGCCCACCCGTAGCAGTGTTGAAATAGCCCAATAAAGTGGAGTAAAGAAGCAATGAAATTCCGCCCATTTTCGGCGATCGGTCCAGACGTTTCGGAATTGGGCCTGGGGACTTGGCAACTGGGCGGATCGGAATGGGGTGATGTTTCTGAAGCGAGGGCACACGCGATTCTCGAATCGGCAGCCGAGACCGGAGTCACTTTTCTGGACACGGCGGACATTTATGGCCAGGGTCGTAGCGAGACGTTGATTGGGCAATTCTTGCGTAATCGCTCGGACTCGGACCGTTTTTTCGTGGCAACCAAATTGGGCCGCAGTTCTGATCCAGGATGGCCACAAAATTTTGAGGCCGAAACGATTCGGTTGCATACCGAGCGTTCTCTACAGCGACTGGAGGTCGACGCAATTGATTTGACGCAGACGCATTGCATTCCGATGGAGGTCATGCAGCGCGACGAGGTATGGCAAGCACTTCGTGATCTAAAACGGGAAGGCAAAATCAAGGCATTTGGCGCGTCGGTCGAATCGGTTGAAGAAGGCTTGCGTTGCCTACAAGTCGAGGGCATCAGTTCGCTGCAAATTATCTTCAATGTCTTTCGCCAAAAACCGATCCAAGAATTGCTGCCTGTTGCCCAGCAAAAGGGCGTTGCCATCATTGTGCGTTTACCGCTTGCCAGTGGTTTGTTGGCAGGAAAGTGGACGAAGGAATCGACATTCGGTGACCGCGATCATCGCAATTTCAATGCAGAAGGTCAGGCGTTCAATGTTGGAGAAACATTTGCAGGATTGCCGTTCGAGACAGGTTTGGATTTGGTTGAAAAGTTGCGGCCGCTCTTATCCGAAGGAGTGCCAATGTCGGAATGGGCCATCCGCTGGTGCTTGGATTTTCCGGAGGTCACGACCGTAATTCCTGGCGCAACTCGAGTCGCGCAAGTCCAGAGCAATTCGAGATCTAGCGACCTCGCACCACTTGGTGTTTCCACGCATCAAACCCTGCAAGAAATCTATCGCCAACAAATCGTCCAGCACATTCGTGGGAAATATTAAGTCTCAGTTGGCGATTTTCAAATTTGTTTATTCTTGTTGCTCCGTTTTTTTCGCGACCTGTTTTGGCATGCAAATAATATCGCGGGCAACATGACGATATCAGCCAATAAAGCCACTATCAGTAGCAGTGTCAAAGTGGCAGCAAAGCGAGATACGACAGACAACTCGCTGAAATAATTGACAAAAATTCCAGCACCGCCCATTACGGTTGTGTACAGCATCGCTGGTCCGCATTGACTAATCGTTTGGTTAATCGCCGGTTCAAGAAAATCCTGTCGCCCCCCAAACTCTCGAAAACGAATCAAAAAATGCGACGTATCGTCGACGGCAATTCCCAACGCCACGCTCGCTGTCATTGCGATCGCAATATCGACTGGCAAACCCAGAAAACCCATCCCGCCAAAAACGGCCAGCATCGGCGCTACATTAGGTACCATGGCGATCATTCCCAACGAAAACGATTGCAGTACCAAGATCATCAGGGGTGTTATGATCGCGAACGCCAACATGAAATTCCAAAACAAGTCTCGCAACAGTTTGCGTTGCGCGACATGAAACAAATAAATCTTGCCGGTGTAGCGCAATTTGGGAAAGACGATATCGGCGTCAAATTTTCGGTAGTAGTTCTCGAACGCTTCGGCCTGTTTCAAAACATGCCTTTTTAGATCGCCAAAATCAATTTCCGCTGTGAGCGGCACTCGCAAAATCATTCGCCAAATTTCAACACCATGATCGATTCGCAGAAAGCTCGAATCGCTCAACCTGTCGTATTGATTGGCAAGGCCTTTCTCGTACAGGCTTTGTTCGGCGATGGCGCGCGCGCTTTCGCCAGGCCGCGGCCGCGATGGGAGATAGTTCACCAATGAATGTGCCAGCGCAATGCGAGTGTTCTTTTCTAAATCAAGTTGCAAAGCGCGAACGAAATCCAAGCGTTGGGTCAGGTTTTCAGATTTGCTATTCTCGAAGACTAAGAGCAACTCAAGTTGGTCGAGTGGGCCCATTTGCTCTTCCAAGCGAACTAGTGATCTCAATATCTCGGAATCTTCGGCAAACAGATTCTCGACTTCGACTTTTGCTCGCAACTGCACAAGGCCCACGATCGCCAAAACAAACAACACCGAACTGACTAAGACAATCAATCGAGCGCGATATTTGATCCAAACAAAAAAGTTTACCCACCAAAAAGTTTCCGCGCTTCGAATCGCCATCTTCTGCAGGCCCGGTCCACCAATTCGCCACAGCAACCATGGCACGACCAGCATCTGAAACAGAAAAGCTAACCCCACGCCGGCCGCACAGAACAAACCAAATTCACGGATTGCAGGAAATTCACTTCGCACTAACGAAAGCATGCCGACGGCGGTTGTGGTTGTTGAAATCAAGCAAGGCTTCCAGCCAATCGCAATTAGCTTGAGCGGATCGCCAATACATGTCAGCCCATACCGAATCAAATGGAGCCCGCCGGAGTTCGTCAATACAAAAGCCAGCGTGGGAATGATCGATGTCAATCCACCAAATTTCACGCCACACAGAGGAACTAGCGCCAAACTCAACCCAGCTGCCAATCCGGACGAAACAAACAGAACGAGCGTCAGCATTAGATTGCGCAAACAGATCCACGAGATCAAAGTCGCGCAAAAAAACGATGGAATAAGCAACTTTGCAAACGAACGATTGACTTGATCGTCCAAGTAGGTCGAGACATATGGATAGCCGCCCATCACGATTTCGGAACGCGCTAAATTTGGAATAGCATCAACGCATTTCCAGACTTGATCAATCACTGCGGGACGATCATGTGTTCCCGCAACTGTTAGCTCAATGACGAAACAGGTTTGTTCGCGGTCCTCGACTCCATACAAGAAACCTGCCAGTCGAGCGCGTGCTTGCGCAGGTGTCAACCGTAAGTTTTCCGCTAATTCGGCAGCGACTTCAGGACCCGATTTTACATCCTGAATCAGAGAGTGTTCTTTTTGCTCGGTTCGAATGTATTGGAGGAAGCGTGAGTAACGTTCGTCATCGCCTCGGCAGTTTTCCCAGGTGACAACCAGAAAGTCATCCGATTGAAAATATTTTTCGAAGTACGAATATTCGTCGCGCTCGGCGCTACTATCCGGCAACCACTGCATGACGTCTTCGGCATTTGACTGCAACTGCACCAGTCCAACAACAATTAAAATCGCGGAAGCAATCAGCGTGCTCCAGCCGATGACGTCCCATCCTTGCAGTCGACTTGCACCTTTTTCCGGCATTGCCATCGCTGATTTTTGGCTTTCAAGAAAGGAGGCGACTTGTCGGATCGCAACGAATCGTCGATACGGGCAATCGAAAACGGCCAAGTTCGGTTAAACTATAGCATAGCGATTCCGACCCCGACATTAAGGGCCGCGAGTTGCGGTTTCTTGCTAGGTTGAATTCGAGATTATTATGGACGCTGTACACGAACACTTGAACATGGATGAAGTCAAGATTTCGCCCGAGTGGGCATTGGCGATTCCTGGGAATTTGGCGATCCGCAAACAGGTTTTGCCCTTCGTGGAACAAGACGGCATGGTCTACGTGGCCTGCCTCGAGTCGATCGACTCGCAAACATTACAAGCGGTCGAGCGTTACGTTGGCAAAAGCATCGTGCCACTAACGGCCGAGGCCAAGTCTCTGGAACGAACCATCCAGCGAGTGTTTCAAGACGTTCCCGGTCGTAACGGAAACACGACAACGCCGTTGCGCACGCAACTTGCCGCAAACACAAATACGCCTGGCGAAACCGAGGCCGAAAACGCCGTTGCCCTCAGCGATGAAATTTTTCGAGCTGCGCTGATCCGCAGTGCAACAGACATCCATATTGAACCCAACGTTAACGGCGTCCGCATTCGCTTGCGTGTCGATGGTGTTTTGGAAACCTATCGTGAAGTTCCAGGCTCTCTGCAAACCATGTTGATATCGAGACTCAAAGTTCTATGCGGGATGGACATCGCTGAGCGACGGGCTCCGCAGGACGGTCGGTTCACTCTGCCGCTTGACAAGAATCGAGAGATTGACATTCGCGCCGCTACCATTCCGACGAAACATGGCGAACGAATGACGCTCCGGTTGCTCACAATGAACGATCATCCGTTTTCGCTCAATGAGCTCGGGATGTCGGCCGAAGACAACGCACATTTTCGAGCGGCGATTCATCGCCCGCATGGTTTGATTTTGGTGACAGGCCCAACCGGTTGTGGGAAAAGTACGACTTTGTATTCCGCGATTCGCGAGTTGATCAGCAGTCGCTCACTCAACGTTTTGACCATCGAGGATCCGGTTGAAAGCCTGATCAACGGCGTGAGTCAAATCGAAGTCGATTCGAACGACAAAGTCAGCTTTCACAAGGCCTTGCGCAGCGTATTGCGGCACGACCCGGACGTTTTGATGATCGGCGAGATTCGTGATGAAGAGACAGCTGAAACGGCAATCAAAGCGGCGCTCACCGGTCACTTGGTGTTTTCGACCTTGCATGCAAACTCCGCTGTCAGCAGTATCTCGCGACTTGTTGACATGAAAGTACGCCCTTATCTGGTCGGTGCTGTGCTGCAAGCCAGCGTGGCACAACGTCTCGTACGCAAGCTCTGCCAACGCTGCCGCATCGAGGCGCCTCTCACCGAGGAACAAGCAAGATTGTTGGGCCGACCCGCGCTTGCCGATACGGCTGCCTTTCGTTCGACAGGTTGTCGCTACTGTGCTGGTACGGGTTTCATTGGACGCTTGGGCCTGTTTGAGTTTGTGTTTTTTGATCCTGAACTTGCGCAACAAATTGGAGACCGCGCTTCCGAGCTTCAACTAGCCGAGTTATTACGCGAGAGAAAGATGCCGACCTTGATGGATGATGCACTTAAAAAATTGGCCGCCGGGCAAACGTCTTTCGACGAAGTCATTACCGTCGTCAACCCTTTTTAGAACTAGCCCTCCAGCTGACCGAAACACGCAATGCCAACATTTGAATTCAAAGCACGGACTGCGACCGGCCGCTTAGAGTCGGGGCAAATTGATGCGGCATCGCGATCAGCGGTCGCAGCGCAACTCCAAGGTCGTGGACTCATTGTGACCGACGTTCAAGTCGTTGCAACACCGACTTCGGCATCGTCGCTTGGCCGTTGGAGCTGGCGTGCCAATCCAAAATCGGTGGATGTTGAAATCGGATTGCAACAACTCAGTCTGATGCTCAAGAGCGGTACGAATTTACTCACGGCCTTGGTTGCACTGCGCGAGTCGGCACCTAGTCGCCCGGCCCGCCGTGTTTGGACCCAAGTCGCCGAACAAATTCAATTGGGTGAAACACTGTCAGAATCAATGGGTTCTCAAAGTTGTTTCACCGACTTCACCATTCAACTTGTTAAGGTCGGTGAGCAAACAGGCCATCTCGCGCCCGTGATCTCTCGTGCGGCTGAATCAATGCAGAGCCGACGGTCGATTGGCGAAGAAGTGATCTCCGCCTTGATTTACCCACTGCTGGTAATTGGAATGTCCATCGGCGTGACAATGTACATGATCATTTACTTGATCCCAAAGTTGGAGGTGTATTTGCAAAGTCTCGGCAAATCCATTCCTCCCATGACGCTGTTCTTGTTGACGGGTTCGATTTGGTTGCGGGAAAATTTCGTCGCCCTGATCGCTGCGGTGGTTGTGTTCGGCCTGATCCCAATTGGCCTGTACCGCACCAAGGAAGGCCGGTTTTTGCTGGACAAAGCGTTTTTGAGAGTCCCGTTGCTTGGGCATTTGATGCGGTTGTCGGATACCGCCAGTTTTTCTCGAAGTATGAGCTCGCTAGTAGCCAACGGAGTGACCCTCACCGAGGGCTTAGGAATCGCCGCAAAACTGCTTTACAACCGGTTTTCTGCTACAATCGTTACAAGTGCCAAAGATCAAATCATTCAAGGCAGCAATTTGGCGAACGCCCTCGACGAACCATTGGCCTTCACGCCGATGTTAACACAGATGGTTGCGATTGGTGAACGCTCAGGAAACCTGGAAGAGGTGCTGCGTGAAAACGCTGATTTTCACGAGCGACAATTTTTGACGATCATGCGTCGCCTCAATGCGTTGATCACACCGATCTTGACCATCGTGATTGGCAGTGTCGTGGGTTATGTTTACATCGCCTTTTTCATGGCACTGTTTGCCGCAGCAGGTTAATGACAAAGTCGTCGTTCACTCCTCGGAACAACGCCAGTTGCTCGAGAATTCGCGGCTTGAGATAAGACTTTTAAGCGATTTCGCCAGAATTAGTTTTTTGCTGGGAGCTGAAGCCATGACACAATTCGATAAAACAAAATTAAGGCCAATTGTCTTTTGCGTCGCCGTCTGCTTGCTCGGGGTGGCAAACCCCACCTTCGCTCAAGAAGCGGTACAAGACCCGACCAAAGACTCCGATGTCATCACGGCCACGATGGCCAAAATTCGCGATGTCGAAAAACTCGACAGCTTTCAGACTGAAAACACAGCGCTCAAAGAACAAAATCAGCTGCTTCAGAGAGATCTTGCTAGCTTAACGAAAAATGTCGCTGACCTCTCGCAACAACTTGCCCAGCAGAAAGAGCTCCTGCAGCGACAACTCCTGCAAATGCCCACTTTTACAGTGAAATCGAAAGTAATTGGCAACGGAATGGAAATGGCCGTACTTCAGTCAGGCGACAAAACGATACGCATTCGCAGCAACACCGAGCTATCAGTTCCCGTCTCGGAAGGAGTTTGGGTATTGATGCGAGTCGAAAAAATCTCTAAAGACCTCATTGAATTGAATTTTCCAGAGATGTCTCGAGTGCTGTACTTGTACGACTAACACTCGTCTTGCAGTAACACTCTGGAAAACGGACACCATAGACTTCACGGATTCGAAGTCTTGTAATAGCCGAAAGCCAGGGATGACGCCGGATTTGGAAACCAAAAACGCCAATCGCCAAGCCAAACGCGATTTTCGCTGCACCTCGCTACGAATTGCGATCGCTGTGCCGTTCGTACTATTCACGAATGTACTTGTCTCAACGGCGTATGCCCAAGCAATCGTTGTGAAGGCACCGTCTTCAACAAGTTCATCTCAGCAACCGTCTGCCCTCGCCCCAGTCGCGAAACAAGAATCTCAAATCACCTCTAGTCGACACAAAAAAATTGTTCAACCGGCCAGTTTCTCCGAGCCCGACAATTCCAGTCGCTTTACTATCTCTGACGCGACGAATGAATTCGCGTTGCCGCTCGTACCACAACCCAATCAAATCGTTGCCCCCGAACCGCCACGTCAGATTGCACCTGACGAATTGCCGTTCATGGACGCACGCGGTGTGGCGCAGTACCCGCCTGGATTCATGTCACCGACTATCGAGCTTGAATTGGTTGACTTTCGTGAGGTGACGTTGGGAGAGGCGATGCGCGTCTTCTCGGAGCAATCCGGACTGAACATTGTTCCATCTGTCGAAGCCAACAAACAATTGATCAACGTCTTTCTCCGCAACGTTCGGCCGATGGACGTGCTCGAGAACCTAACCAAAACGCACGACCTATATTTTCGTATCGATGAGACCTCAGGAATCATTCGCATCTACACCACTGACGAATACGAAAGCAACCTGAAGAGTTTTCGTGAAGAACAAACTCAGGTCTTCACACTCCTTTACCCGAACCCAGTCGATGTTGCCGTTGCCGTGCGTGATTTGTTTGGGCAACGCGTCGAATTGAATTTTGGCGTTGGCGATGAAGACTCAATCATGGACCTGCTGTATCGATTGAATCGTTTTGACTTAGTCGATAGCCGCAGTTTAGGACTGGGTTCATTCCAGGGAAACTATTCGTTGAATGGCCGCTCTGGCAGTAGCTTGAACGGACTGGGTGGCTTTAGCTCAAACAACCTTCGGCAGCAGTTTCCAAAATCAACTTACTCCCAATCCAATGAGTTGAGGCCACTAACCGACCTCTCGGCTGAACAAATCCAACAATTGATCGATAGCATCAATCGTCGCGATGAAAAACTGCCGCAGCCCAACGAAACAGACCCGATTTCAAAGCTAATGAAGGAGCGTGAGGCTGTCATTTTCGTTACGGTCGTGCGCCGAAACAACCAAGTCATCGTCCGCACGAGTGACAAAGACACTATGGACCAAATCTCGCAATTGGTCTCGCGCCTCGATATTCCAACGCCGTTGGTTCTGCTTGAAGTCAAAGTCATGTCCATTCTCCTCGATGACAACTTTCGCAGTTTGTTCGACTATCAATTTTCTGATGGCGGCTCTTCGGCCGGTGGTTTCACTACAGGTGACGTTCTTCCGACGCCATCTGATACCCTGATTGGCGAAGCACGCCGACTGGCATCCATGCTGCCAGGTGGAGCCGTTATCAACCAAGGCGACTTTACGTTTCAAGTCGTTAATAATAGTTTTCGAGCACGGATGCAACTGCTTGAAGATGACAACCGTGTGACAGTGCTTAATACGCCATTGCTGTTAACAGCCAACAACGAGGTCAGCCGAATCTTCATTGGTGACACCATTCCCTTCACCGTGGGCTTCAATTCACCACAAGTCATTTCCGGTGGTAACAACAACACGACCATCGCCGGGACGCCAATCACAGAACTGCGCGACGTTGGCCAATCCCTGTTGATTACGCCGAGTATCAATGCTGATCGCACTGTCACGCTGCGAATCGTTCAAGAAAACGCGCGACGTGTCATCAATGGGGGACGGATCCCGGTGTTGAACCCCAGTGGCGGGATCACCAATCAAGAAGTGGACACTGTCAATCGCAGCACAATCAGCGGAACGATTGTCGCCAAAGACAGCATGGCCGTCGCGCTCGGCGGATTGATCGAGGACGAAGTAACCGACAACCGCAAACAAGTTCCTGGTCTAGGCCGTTTACCAGTCCTAGGGTTCTTTTTTCGCCGCCAAGAAACCGGGCGACAACGACGTGAGTTGGTAGTGATGGTTCGGCCTTATATATTCAACACCCCGTCCGAGTCGGCAGCCGTCAGTCAAGACTTGATGCAGCAACTCAGTGTGCATCCCAATATCTTCAATTGCGAACCGACCATGAATACGTTTTCGCCCAGCGAAGCCGTACAGGCCGTTCCGGATGATTGCCAACTTCACAAAGCGTTTCAATTTCATAATGTCGTGCCACGAGTCTACTAGTCGGCAAGAGTTTGCAATGAACAACGAAACAAATACAAACCTACAGCGCAATCGTGTGAATTATTGCTGCTCAATTTTGGTTCACTCGCTCTCGTTGCGCGCTTGCATTGTAACACTGCTTGGGTTCCTAACGACGGCCACCGGTTGTTCCATGTTGGGCCTCGATTCAAACGACAAGAAAGACGCCAAAAAATCTCTGGAGAAAGCCGTCAACGATTCGACCCCAAGAACGTCTTTGGACGAAAACGAATCGCAACGGGGCATTAAAGTCCTAGGTGGTGGCTT
>JAHEAM010000519.1 GCA_024642765.1 Planctomycetaceae bacterium | reverse complement strand
CAGAAAGCAGGGCCAACAAGGCTAGGCCCGTAATGCCGCTATCGGCGCGAACACCTGCACCCTGACGATCTTGGCCCAAAACGTTTCGTTCCACTCCACCGCCAGAAAGTTGTGAAGACCAGCGCCCATCTGAAAGTTGATTTGCCGAAAGAAATGCGAGTGCGCGTTCGACCGCGGCTTCCGTCTCTTTGGATCCACCGCGGCTTTCAACAACTTCCAGTCGTCCCAGTGGCGCTCGTTCTGCATAGATACGTGGCATTGGCTGCGAATCGCCCAATCGTCTGGGAATCACTTGTGTACGGGGTCGCATGTCAGGTCGAACAAACCCTGCCAAAGCCGACGGAACGATTGGCTCAATCGGTTTTGATAACGCTAATAGATTCGTTATTTCAGTTGTTGCCGGCGGTGTCGTGATTGGCAAGTCATCTGTACTAAACTTTGGCAACAAAAATTGCTCTGGAGAAACTTCGGCGATCGCATCCTTTGGTTCAACAGTGTCCAATAAAGAATCAAACTCCGGTTGTGCCATGATTTGCGGATTTGTTTCTTGAACATCGATTGGTGTCGGTGCCTCTGGAGATTGGATTTCTGGAAGCGTCGCAATGTCCGAGTCGATGTCAAATTCTTGTAAGGTACTCTCGCTGTTGGTTTGCTGAGATACTTGAGGCAACGCGAAGGAACCCTTGATGAAATTGGGTTTGGTCGCAGCAACACTCTCGAGTTCCACTGGTGGTTGATTGATATTCGGGACAACTTGTTCGATAATCAACTCGGGTTCTTCGAAGGGCCGGTCCAGTGGCTCAACCGAGGGTACGGCTTGTTCATTTGAAAATTCATCCCAAGCTGGAATCGACGACTTATTGTTTGCTGGCTCGTCTGTCCGCGTTTCATCAATGATCTGTACCGGAATCGATTCGGCCTCAGTATCTGAGCCGGTGAAAATAACGTATTGAGTCCCGTAGGCATAGAAAATCAATAATACATGAGCGATTCCAGAGAGGATCACGCAGCGCCACACGCCAGGGATCGCATCCCATCGATGTCGAAAAACCGTCGAAACGAAAATAAATGGGATTACGGCCATCGCAATCACGACAAGATGCCAGCCGATAATGGGCGACCCCCATATGGCTTGACTCAGAAAATCAGAAATTGTTCGCAACAGCGTCGGCATGTCAGATTTCGTTAACTAGCGAACTTCAACAGGTTTCACGGCAATATTTAGGTCGTTAATTTTCGCAACGCGACAGGTCGCGATAA
The DNA here is from genome assembly GCA_024642765.1 of Planctomycetaceae bacterium. Taxonomy (GTDB): domain Bacteria; phylum Planctomycetota; class Planctomycetia; order Pirellulales; family Pirellulaceae; genus BJ22. Next base: position 1,717 of record JAHEAM010000519.1, on the reverse strand, counting down.
CTTCAGCAACGTGTTGATACAGGCTTTGGGAATCACCGCGTACAATCACCCCTGTCGCAGGATATTCAGCTTTGGCAGAGACGAGTTGCGATTCCAATTGTCCCAAGTCGACTGGATTCGCATCCAATGTCAGTGACCCGTCTTGAAATACGTTAATGATTTTCTTTTGTGGCGCCTGCACTAACGCTTCGGCTTGCGAAACCTCTGGGACAGACAGTGCAATATCGCGCTCAGCCTGATTGATTTCCGAAAATTTTGTGCCGACCATGAAAAAAATAATTAGCAAAAAAACGATATCAATCATCGGCGTCATGTTGATCGAAATCTGATCATCGCGTTGCGTTTTCAGTGGCATGATGATCTCCGGAGTTTGAGTTTCAATTTTCGGTTCAAATATTATTTATTTGGCTTTGACGACAGCAATCAAGCAGCCTTTTTGGTTCGGCCCGAGCCGCGATGTTGTTCACTCGCCATCGCTTCGGCCGAAATAATATTAACGACCTTCATGCCCAGAGAATCGATTTCCATTACTCGTCGATCAACGACACCACAAAAATAGAGATAGGCAATAAGAGCCGGGATTGCAACCGTCATGCCCGCAGCAGTAGTGATCAACGCCGTGCTGATCCCCGTCGCAATCAGTGCTTTCGGATCGCCACCAGCCATCGCATCTACAGACGAAATCGAATCGAAAGCTTGTATCATACCGAGAACGGTCCCAAGCAATCCCAACAGTGGCGTAATCGTCGATACACCATTGATCAATCGCAAGTACCGACGCAGCTCGTTCGACGCTCGTTCTCCGCTGTCCAAGATTGCTTGCTCGACTTCCACTCCCGAGCGGCCCCACTTTTGAATACCGGCCATGAAGACCCGGGCCATGCATGAGCCGCTTTTTTCGCAAAGGGCAATCGCAGAATCGCGATTCAATTGGCCCTCTTTAAGTTGCTCCAAGAAACGTTTTGTAAATGGACCTGGAATGATTCGACCTCTCCGCAGACTAAACAAGCGTTCAAAAGTAAACACTACCAACACGAAAGAGCAGAGTCCAATTGGAAACATCAATGGGCCACCGGCATAAATAACATCTGTGAGTCGTCGAGACACGACCACAGCTTGGGCCGGTGACGTGCTCTCTGCTGGCTGGACGCCTTGAGTCGCTTGAGGTTTACTACTCGGGACTTCAAATCCAGTTGGCTCCTGCGCGTGAGCTGAGCTGGCAAGGCTGCAGACAAGTCCGCAAATCGCCAAAACGACAAGGGCGAGACTTGCCACACAATTGGATTTGGCACGTTTGTTTTTTGAGAAGATATTTGACATCGTCATGATATTGTCGTCTGCGTAAGTGCTGGAATAAATTTGGATTTGTGCGGATTAGCGATAAACGTGGTTCTCTGTCTTCTTTTCATTGACTTGTCGATCAAGCGAGGACAGACGCTGACGAGCCGTTTTTGCAAACTCACTAGTCGGATACTTCTTCAGCAAGTTCCCGTAGAGAATGATTGCTTGAGAATAGTTTTTCAGACGCTCTTGGCACTTACCAGCTTGGAGCAGGGCGGCGGCTTGCCAATAGGGATAGCTGTAGAGTGATTCGACTCGGTAATATGCTCGAATGGCCTCCGTATATTTTTCTTGCAGGAACAAGACTTCGCCGATTCGCCATTGGGCTTGGGCAGCAGTCTCAGTTGCTTTTGCTGCTGGCGTTTGCAGAATATGT
>JAHEAM010000518.1 GCA_024642765.1 Planctomycetaceae bacterium | reverse complement strand
TCGTTCAAATCGAATCGCATTTGGTATCCAAACACACTGAGTGTGCCCGTTCCCGTTCGATCCGATTTTTGAACGCCGTGATCCAAGATGTGCCGCAACAATTGATGGTACTGGTGCATGAGAGAATGGGGCAAAACGACTTAGGAAAAAATATGGCAATAACGCTATTCAATCACGTTCGGCCACGACAGGAAACGGGGGGCAACGAAAATCCGCCATCCGACCAATGATCATAGAGTTCCCGAAGGGTGTCACGCACATTGCCACGATGCGAAGCAAATAAACGCTCCCCAGTTGCCAGTAGACGGCTATTGGGCTCGGAAACCAATTCGAGCAAAATGTTTTTCATCAAAGGCCAATTCGTTTCGCTTTCGATCCAAACGGGTAGTCCACACGACCGATGTGCCGTCACGACTATTCGACTGCGTCGATTGGCGTGCCGGAACAAACGGCGACGTTGCCACCAACTCAGACGCTCGATCCCATCAATCAATAGCAAGTGTCCCTTCTCTGCCATACGAAACAGTCTGTCCAACTCAGCCGACCGCTTTGCGCGTTCGCGGGCAAGAAAGCAGTATTCAAAAGGTTCCTGCAGCCCAGTTAATTGCTGACGCAACTCAAGTAACAACGTTGTTTTGCCAGAGCCATGTGGGCCGACAATTGCGCCTCGCCAGTGCTGTTCCCTAAGTTTTCGAAGTTGCGATTCCCAATCGCCAGATGGAAAACGAAAGGAAATCGATTCGACGTGCTGCATCGCGAACGGATTGAATCGCGCGACTTGCGCTCCCGTGATAGGTCGTATGGATTGAGAGCTAGTTGCCATGTAAAACAATTTCGCTTCCGTTAGGGGCAACCACAATTTCGCGACGCACGCAGTCGCCTTCCGGAACACTGACCAATTCGATCGCCCATATTAACGAGATGAGCTTTCCGGAAAAGCTTGGCGGATAGACCGGCGCTACGAAGGAGAATTTCAACTGGCCGTTGGGCGGAGTGGCATCCATAACCCGCGTATCAACAACCTCACAATCACAATCGCCTTTTCCTGTTGTGTACCACATCAAGCGTGCTTCAAAACGTTTTGTCAGGTTTAGGTTGCTCCACTCGACTTGACCGTTGATTATTTCGGATGGTGCAAAACTGTATTTCGGCAATTTGATTTCGATCATTCGTTTGGTCCTGTCGCAGCGTTGGGTTTGACAAAGAACCTCATCGACTCCTTGACTGCCGGCATCCCACGAACTTTGCCGTGCACATCGATCGTCCACTCAATGCGATTATGATCAGCGACAAATGAGGGAACTGTTTGCAAGGGAATACCGACGGTAGCGCTACCGAATTGCATGACGGACGTTTCCGACGTTTGAAGAATGGGGATAGTCAAGAACACATTTTGTTCGTTGTACGTCGATGTTCCGCGCGTGTAGGTTGCATGCTCCGTTCCTACTAGTTCCAGATTCAGTTCCCGAAAACGTGATGCTCTACCGCTAGTTTCCCAGGCGACGTCGACTACTGCACCCACTGGGACAGTCCCTTCGCTGAGTGCAATTGTCACAACCGGATTGAACAGCGCTAATAATGAATAGAACACGCTAGAGATCAACGCCAGACCAGCGATGACGAATACCAAAACAAAAATAGTCAAAAAATTAAACAAGCCATTTTGTTGAAAAACGTTGGCGAAAATTAACCAACAAACCAGATTCCAAAATGTTGCAAACCCTAACATTACCCAAAACTGTTGCCAGCGCGGTTTTGTTGGCTTCAGCCGTTGCGGACCTTCGAATTCGAACCAGGGAGTGTTGGCTAGTAACAAAGGAGGGAGCGGAGCCACATTCGCTACCATTTTGTCGTTTTGCTCGGCTGGTTTTAACGTAAGTTGTCGCTGTCGTTTTTTGTATTCGACACGCTTGTGCCACCCAGCCCGAGCCAACGCCCCGCCCACGACTACAAAAATCAAAATAAAGAACCCGAAAAAATAGTGTCGCCGGAGGCTGCGATCTAGAACCGCATCATTGGCGGTTCGTGGGTTGTAATAGCAATCGTGTTTGGAGCCAATTGGAAAACGCTTTACCGTGTTGCGGGCTAAATCCCGGCCCACGGAACTGTTTAGGAATGACCAGTTGTTAGAAACCATCTGCTGTTTATCGACGACATAGGAAAATTGAATCGCGACAGCATAGCTAGTGCCGTCATCACTATCAGATTCAACAACTTTTGAATCTAAAATCGTAGCTTGCGAGGTTGGCCAACTTTGTGCCGAATAGGTTCGCCAAAGAGGTCTCGCAGTCATGAACCAGAAAAAAAAGCTGCCAACCACAAAAAACAACAGGCCGAACACCAACATACAACCGCTGGCGTCCTTTTGTTTTTTCGATTTGCCTTCCGAAATGGACTTGGTTGAATGCATTGGAATTGTTCGATGCCTGTTGGGATATTTGCGACCAAGATTCCTCAATAATGTTATCCTGTACGCAAAACAAAAAAGCAACTTGAGCCTGGCAGTTTTGCATTTGAGTCACTGGGATGCGAACGCAAAAAAAAATTGGTACATTCATTAACTTTGCTGTCGATTTCTATATCTGAGTCCCCTAACGTTTGAGTATTTAATGGAATTAGTACTAATCGATTGGGCGATAATTTTCCTATTCGCGTTGATAACGATTGGAATCGGCGTTTGGTATTCAAAACGAGCCTCTCAAAACACTACGGAGTTCTTTATTTCAGGGCGAGCCTTGCCTTGGTGGATCGCAGGCACCTCAATGATCGCTACCAGTTTCGCAGCGGATACGCCGTTGGCGGTGACTGGATTGATATGCAAGTATGGTGTGGCCGGTAACTGGTTTTGGTGGGCGTTCGCTTTTGGTGGAATGTTCACTGCGTTTGTTTACGCGCGACTATGGCGTCGTTCGGGTGTGATCACTGACGTCGAATTGTTGAAATTGCGTTACAGCGGTTTGGCAGCACGATGCTTGCGCACAGCG
>JAHEAM010000079.1 GCA_024642765.1 Planctomycetaceae bacterium | reverse complement strand
CTTCGACACGGCTACCTAAGCCCTTCTGGGCCGAGATTTGTGTTGACGTCACCCGGTTTGCCATTTCGTCGCCATACCAACGCGAAACGACTTCGCGGACGTTATTGACTCTTTGCTCAACTACATCTTGCTCGCGATGATTGCCAACATAAACAACACGTTGGTCGCCAGAAAAATTCATCATAATCGTTGAGATTTTGCGTTCACCGGAGGAGTTCAGTTTTCCTGAATCATCAAAATGAGTGTCGTTCAATGTACATTGGGCGATCCAACCATTCGTAATCATTGGAGTCCAAACCGAAAAATAGGCTTGACGATCGTTGCAAATGAACGGCTTGGGCCATGCTGCGTTTCGAGCATAGATTTTCGCACCTTTTTCGGCAATTTCCTCTCGATGAGCTGCCATTTGCCCACGGTGACCAGCGACGTTACTTCCGGAACAGTCAGTTGGCCAAGCTGCAAAGCCCGTATTGTTATTGCACGAGTTGCAAGAATTGCTCTGTCCCAGTGCAATACCGTTTACAAACAACAGGACAGCAAGGGCGGTGAGGCCATACGCTGTTTTCTTAATACTCATTGAATTTTCTCCATCTTCCTTGATTTCGAATCGGATGCAATTTTGAATTCGCTGGAACCATTCTTCGGTTGCACCATTTTCAACGAGTAGTCTCGTCGCCAGCAAAGTAACCCAAGATCGTTATCGGAATAAATTGGCAATCACAGTTGGTTTGGATTTCCCGAATCGAGTCAAAATAACGAACGCGTTTGCTACTTTTGGAAAGTAGGGAGCATTTCATTAACCATAGTGATTGCGGCGGGTCCAACGAGAACGACGAAAATGCCGGGGAAGATAAAAAGAACTAGCGGAAAAATTAGTTTTACGGCAGTTTTTGCTGCTTTTTCTTCCGCAATTTGCCGACGACGCGTTCGCATCGTATCGCTTTGGGTCCGCAGGGCCTGGCCTACGCTCGTTCCGAAGCGGTCGACCTGGATGATGATTTGAGCTAGTGTTTTCAAGTCATCGACACCGTTTCGCTCGCCCAGGTCACGCAAAACATCCGCGCGAGGCCGCCCCATTTGCAACGCTTGATTACACACTTTGAATTCGTAGGCAATCGTCCCGTGACTACGAACCAGCTCTTCGGCAACTTTTCGCATGGCTTGGTCAAGTCCCAATCCGGCTTCCACACACACAACCATCAGGTCGAGAGCATCAGGTAAGCCCAAGAAGATTGCCTGTTTGCGTTTGCTTGCCAAATAGGAGAGTCCAAACTCCGGTATAAACAACGCAAGACCTGTCGCCACAAGCGTGTAGATCATCGTCCACAAGTTGATACCATTCATGATCAAGCTTGTTCCACCACCGATGACGAACCCAACCAAACAGAAAAGCATTTTTATGGTTGTGAACATCGGCATAGCCGCTTCCGAACGAAAGCCGGCGGCTTGCAGCCGTTGGTTAAGGCTATTGAGTTCTTTTTGCGATTTGGGTTTAAGCGTTTCTGAAAGTGCCGGGCTGGCTTTTTCTAGCAGTTTCGTCAATCCACCCTTAGCGTCCTTGTCGATCGTGACTTTGCCTCCTTTCAGCCGATCACGCATCGCCTCCAATCGCGTTTCGGACCGCGTCTTGCGATTCATTACGAAGTCCAATACGCCCCAAAACAAAACCGCGACGAATATGCACATTGCGAAGGGCAGAATCGTGACAAAATCGAAATCCAAAGACATGGCAACTATCCCAAATATTAATTCGCTAACAAGACTTATTTTGTCACGCAACTCAACCAAAAGTCGGGCGTGGCTCTTTTAGACTTTGATCGTAATGATTTTCTTAATCATCCAAGCACCTAAAAACTGGAAAACAATTCCGCCTGCCAACATTTTGTGTCCAAGCGGATCCTCGAACAGCATCATCACGTAGTCGTAATTCAATCGGAGCATTGTCACAAACAGCACGGGTGGCAAGGCAAGCAACACGGCCCCTGACAATCGGCCTTCGCCGGTTAACGCTTGAATTTGTCCTTGAATCGTAAAACGCTCCCGAATCAAGTGTGCGATCTTGTCTAAAATTTCGGCCAAGTCACCACCGGTTTGGCGTTGCAAGACGACGCTCGTCACAAAGAACCTCAAGTCCAAATTGTCAACGCGATCAGCCATCGACAAGAGTGATTGTTCGAGCGACACACCTAAGTTTTGTTCTTCGTAACACCGAGCAAATTCAGGTCCGAGCGGATCGGCCGCTTGCTGAGCCACCAGCTGAATGCCCGACGGCAAACTTTGACCGGCCCGCAACGCTTGTCCGATCAAGTCTAGCGTGTCTGGCAACTGCGAACCAAATTTTTTAAGCCGACGCTTTGCCATGAAGGAAAGGTAGAAAAACGGTGCGATCACACCCAGTCCAGTCGCTGCTGGAAACAAAGACTTGAATGGCGAAAGAACCAAATATGCCAAAGTACACGCTGTCGCTGACCCACCCGCGATGAGGATAAACTTGATGGGTTCCATTTGCCAGCCAGCGCTATGGAGTTTTCGTCTCAAGTTAAAAAACCGTCCAACAAATGCCTCCAGCAAGTGAGGCGCGTCGTCGAGCGGACTGGAGAGCAACGAACCGACCGGCTGATCGGCCTTGGTTACACCACGGCCGTGGTTTTTCGTCAAACTTTCGAGTCGCGTCTGTACAGAGCTTTTGTCGTTACTGAACATAGTCGAAGCGGCAAAAATCACACCACTGACGCTGATCGCGATGCAGACGATAACAACGATGTAAATCATATTCAACTCACTGAGTGGCAGTTCAATTGCGTATTTGACTATGTGGCCGACGGGGGGACGGTTAACGTGAACTAGTCTTCCAGCATCACGCGTTCGCGGAAGATACTCGGCGGTAAACGAATTCCGTTTGACTCCAGGCGTGCCATGCACTTTGGACGCACGCCGGAGCATACGAATTTGCCGATGGCACGCCCGTTTTCATCCACGCCATCTTGGTGGTACTTGAAAATGTCTTGCGTGACGATTGTGTCATTTTCCATGCCCACGATCTCGGTGATGTGTGTTACTTTTCGAGGTCCACCTTGCAGACGGTTGGCTTGTACGATCAAGTTGATGGCGCTTGAGATTTGCGTCCGCATCGCTTTGATGGGCATTTCAAATCCGGCCATCATGATCATGGTCTCCAAACGACCGAGGCAGTCACGAGGAGTATTTGCATGGGTCGTCGTCATCGAACCTTCGTGACCTGTATTCATGGCCTGGAGCATGTCCAATGCTTCGGGACCACGACACTCACCGATGATGATTCGTTCCGGACGCATACGCAAACAGTTTCGAACCAAGTCGGTGGCCGTAACCGCACCGCGACCTTCGATATTCGCTGGGCGTGTTTCCAAACGCACAACGTGTTCCTGTTGCAATTGCAATTCAGCGGCGTCTTCGATCGTGATGATACGATCTGTGTTGGGGATAAAGCTTGAAAGTGTGTTGAGCAAAGTCGTTTTTCCGGAACCTGTACCACCGGAAATGACGATGTTTAGCCGAGCCTTCATGGCTCCTTCGAGCAACATCACCATCTCAGGTGTGAAGGCTTTGTAGTTCAGCAAGTCCTCGAGCTTCAATGGGTTCGAACCGAAGCGCCGAATGGACATGGCAGGTCCATCTAGAGCAAGCGGCGGAATGATCGCGTTCACACGAGAGCCGTCCTCCAAACGCGCGTCAACCATCGGGCAGGTTTCATCGACGCGACGACCTACTTTGGAAACAATCCGGTCGATGATTTGCAATAAATGAGCGTTGTTGCGAAATTCGACCGTGCTGCGTTGCATTTTGCCGTTGCGTTCGCAGTAAATGGCCTTTGGTCCGTTGATCAGAATATCGCTGATCGTGGGGTCTTTAAGTAATAATTCAAGCGGGCCAAGTCCAAACGTTTCGTCGAGGACTTCGTCGATCAAGCGGTCGCGTTCCAACCGGTTCATCAAGTTGTTTTCGCTATCGCATAAATGCTCAACAACAACGCGGATTTCTTTCCGCAACACGTCGCCATGCAGCTCACCGACTCGACCCAAATCGAGCTTTCCGATTAGTTTTTGGTGAATTTTTTGCTTGAGCAAATCGAATTCGTTAACTTTCGAATTTCCGCGCGAAGGTACAGTGCTCATTGGGTGTCCATTCCTTAAACTGCTGAGATCAATCCATGTCAATTGCATCGAAAGAGTAGGAAATCCGCTCTTCGATCGACCATCTTTCTAACCGACGATTTGTTTTCGCAATCGAAATCCGGTTAGAATTGATGGAACAGGGCATCACGCAGTCCCTTGCGATTAAGCCGTCGTTTTCAAAGTTGAGTTGTACGGTCCCATACGACTCCGTTTCGTCCAAAATATAAAATGAGTAGACCATGGCAGGCTTTGGCCCCGGAACACTAATGGTTTCCGTTCCCGCAATGTTCGACGTCCACTTTTTTAGAACGGTGGTACTTCTCTTCCAAAATTCGGACGACGGGACTGCGGGAGTTATTGTCAATCGCCCGACCGGTAGCAAAATTTCGGAATTAGGGGGTGAATTCGCAAACCAGACCTGTGGCATCGATCAACCGGTTTATTCCGGTGGTCCCGTTGAAGGTCCTTTGTTGGCGATTCACGAGAGTTTGGTTTGGGGCGAAGTCGGCATTATGCCTGGCGTCTTTCTTTCTTCCAACAAGAACAATTTGGTCGAACTGGCCCGGCAAGACAAACATCGTTGTCGGTTCATTGCCAATTATTCCGGTTGGGGAAAAGGCCAGCTTCAAGACGAAATTGACGCCGGGGGATGGCTGCATTTGATGGGAACCCCCGAATTGATATTCGCCGACGATGAAACAATATGGCGGAATATATGCGAGCGACTGGGAACGGATGTTATGTTGGGTCCCAAGTTCCGGACCGATTCCAACCACTCTCCCGAACTGAACTGAATGCCTGCAAAATACGCAATCCTTTGATCTTGACCCAATTTGCAAATTCTTGTCCCATAACATTGGCTTTTTTAAGCGGCAATTGAAGGCCAACGTGCTTTTTTTGATCTTTGTTTTCTTGCGGTTTTTGCTTTCGATATTCGTGAACATTCTTCAACTCATTTCTGGCGTCGACGTCAACGGAGCGTTGGTCTATTGCAAACTGCTTTGTAACAAACTCGCAGACCGTGGACACCATGTTGTATTGGGGGCAAGAACAGGTTCCTGGATTACTCGCCAGCCCTTGAAAGTGCCTGTGTACGACTCGTCGCTACGCCGCTTTCCAATCGACGAACTCAAACGGTTCCGTGACCTTATCGGCGAACATCAGATCGACTTGATTCATTCGCACATGAGTCGAGCCAACCATTTTGGTGTTTGCTTGAATCTGATGACCAAGATCCCAGTGATCGCAACTGCACACAGCCGGCAGTGGCAATTGCATTGGCGATTCAATCAACATGTAATTGCGAATTCGACGGCTACGGCTGATTACTTGCGTTCGGTTAACGGAGTGTCCGCCGAGAAGCTTTCGACAACTCATTGTTTCGTTGACATCGAGAAATTCAAGAATGTCGAAGCCTCGTTTCGTAGCTACTATCGTGTTGAATTGCATGTCCAAGAAGACGACTTCTTAGTAGGTGTCGTCGGTGATGTTACCGAACGCAAGGGGCATGAGTACTTGCTGCGTGCGTTGCCCCGGTTGCTAGCTGAAATGCCTCGGTTAAAAATCGCGTTCATTGGTCGTTTCAACCGCAGGGATCGATATACTCGCCGACTGCGAGCGATCATCAAACGCGATCAAACGTTTCGCTGCGTCAAATGGTTGGGGATTCGTGACAATGTACATGAATACATCCGCGCGTTTGATGTTTTGTGTGTTCCGAGTATTGAAGAGCCATTGGGAATGGTCGCGATCGAGGCCCAAGCCGCTGGAATTCCAGTTGTCGCCAGCAACACCGGGGGGCTAGCTGAAATCATCCAACATGGAAGCAATGGACTATTGTTTGAGCCAAAGGACCCAGCCGCGATTCATTCAACACTCGTTCATGCATACAAAAATACTGAGGAACTTGGGCGCATGTCAGCAGCAGGCCAAAGGACAGTACAACATCGATTCTGCCCCGAACGCCTTACAAATGCTATCGAAGATACTTACCGACGCGTGCTTGGCCGCAAATTAACTCTCGCCAAAACCGAAACTCGCCGCGCAGGTTGAGACATTGCTGAGCCGGCTGTTGCAATAAAGCATTAAGACACCGCGGTATTCCTGGGGGTTTGTAATGGCTATGGGGGTTTTGTTGCTGTGTTTGGCAAATAATACCGATAAAAACGATTGTCGGATCATCCTAAAGATTCGGATCTGGGACAAAAGAAGAGATCGGTAAGCTGAGTATGCGTAAAAATGCAAATTCGATTGCGATTGTCGCGGTGCAATTGACATTATGGACACTTGTGCCCGTTTGCGAGGCTCGACTTCATCTTGTTGGCTACTGCAGCAAACCAAACTCGTACCGACAGCAGAACCAAGAAAAAACTGATCCCCCTTTATCCACCTCACGCCAAACCGATCCCAACAAAATTCCTGACATTCTGAATCAGGAAAAGCAGGAATCCGGAAGTCTCGAAAAGCCCAAATCGACGGGCGAAAAAACAAGCGATGCCAAGGCGGAGGTTGACAAGAAAGCAGCAGCCGAAAAGACAGCTGAGGAAGAAAAAAAGAAAGCCGAAGCAGCCAAGAAAGCTGAAGAGAAAAAGCCTGACCCGCTATTGATGACAGCGAAATGGAATAACGGCATGGAGCTTCAGACGGCTGACAAAAATTTTCGCGTTCATGTCGGCGGTCGTTACCAAATGGACTCGTCTTGGTACAGCGTTGATCCGGCGGTCCAAAGCAATATCAACACGCCTTACGGAGATGGCATTGATTTCCGGCGAGCTCGATTTCGTGTTGATGGTACGCTTTATCAGCATCTAGAATGGGCCGCCGAAGTAGACTTTGTGAATGCCTTCCGTGTCCGTAATCAGCCGATCACGGCGACCAATCCTGGGTTCACGGATAACGCAGTTTCGGCCCTGACAGATTTCTGGTGGCAATTCAATGACATGCCAAAATTGGGCAGCATTCGTATTGGCCAACAAAAGGAACCGATTGGTTTTGAACATTTAGTTAGCAGTCGATTTCTGCCATTGATGGAACGGAGTTACAACCAGGACACGTTTTATGGTGGCGTATTTAATGGATTTAACCCTGGGATTCAGGCGTTTCGTAATTATGGACCCGACCAGAACGGCGTCGTTCAACTGGGGATATTCAAGCCGACCAACAACGTCTTTGCTTTTAACACAGGTGATGGCGATTACTCAGTGACGGGGAGACTGACACGGTTGCTATCCTATGGAGACGAAGGTCGAGTGGTCACCCATTTTGGCATCTCAGCACGCCAAGCAACGGCGGTCAGCCAATCAGGAGTGCCTGGCCGAATCCAGACGTTTCGAACTCGTGATGCAATTCGGAGCGGTTTGTCGACTAACTGGCCCGTCCCTGCAGGAATTGCATTGTATGGAAGTGATATGCAATGGTTGAACACGGAGTTCGTAGTGGTGCGGGGTCCATGGACGCTACAAAGCGAGTACTTAGTCAGCAACATGCATGACGCGCGAGCTAATTTTGGTGACGCCCCCGATCCCAACGTGACGTACCATGGCGGCTACATTCAACTATTCCGTTTTTTGACCGATGACTTTGATAACTACAACAAAAAGACTGGTGTCTTTGATCGGGTTAAACCACTGCACGCCTATCGCATGCCGATGGGCGAAGAAGAATGCGCACCCAAAGGCATAGGTGCGATCCAGGTTGGTGCTCGCTACAACTATCTAGATTTGAACAATTCCGGTCTCAATGGTGGAATCCTACACAATTTGACTGCTGGTGTGAATTGGTTTTTGAATCCTAACATGAAACTCCAAGGCAATTACATCTTTACATACCGTGACGTTTCGGCCACGGCAAATTTCCCAGCAGGTAGCGGATGGATTCATGGTTTTGGTGGACGAATTGCCATCGACTTTTGATTTCTGGCTTCTGGGCTGACCTGATTTTTTCCAAATCGCATTATAAATTGAGTTGGTTCTTGCAACGCCGCTAACCCGTGTTTGCATCCAACATTTTGTTATCTGATTCCAGTACAGCATACCTTGTGATTTAAGTCGTTACCGGGAAATGCTCGTTCACAACATGGTGGAATTCCTGTGCGTCACCGACCTTTGCAATCAAGGAGCGAAAGTTTCTTGCGCCTGGTTTACCCTGGGCGTAACAACTGGCGTATTTCCGCATCAGGACAGTTCCTTTGGATTCGCCAAAACGATCGACGATCAACGCGTAGTGCTTCAACATGATGTCACGTTGTTCAAGCGGGGACGGATCGGGAGGGATCGCTAGACCGCGAAGTGCTGCGGCGCATTGTGAAAAGAGCCAAGGCCTGCCGAGGCATGCTCGCGCAATCATGACTCCGTCAATAGCGTAGTTGGCGAACGCTTTTACCACGGCTTGCGGAGAATCCAGGTCGCCATTGCCAATGAGTGGGATCTTTTTCAGGTACGGTTTGATTGCCGAAATTCGATCCCAATCAGCGTTTCCAGAAAACATGTCTTGAGCCGTACGGCCATGCACAGTGAGCGCCGCCGCTCCTGCACCCTCGACAACTTGAGCAATGTCAATTGCGTTGATTTTGTCTCGTGTACAGCCCAGCCGGATTTTTGCCGTCACAGGCGTTGGCGCGCAAGCGGCGACTAATCCTTCGATTATCTGTCCCATTCGCTCTGGTTGGCTCAGCAAGTAGGAACCACTATGAGCACGCTGCGTAACTTTTTTGACCGGGCAACCGAAATTGATATCGACGATGCTAACACGGTGTTCACTCACAAGGCGTGACCCCACCCGCGCCATGGTTTCAGGATCATTGTCCCAAATCTGCACCGCCAAAGGGCGAGCTTCATCGGCAACTCCCCACAATCGATCTGGGTGTTCAGCGCGTTCGTCTAGCCAGACAAACCCACGAGCGTTGACCATTTCAGTCGCCTGCAATCCGACGCCCCCAAACTCACGTACGATTTGGCGAAACGCGTAATTGGTAAAACCAGCCATCGGCGCTTGCAATATAGGAGGATCGACAACGACCGATCCGATCGTAAGCGGCGCCGGCGAATGATGCGTATTGGAGTCGAATAACGCTTCACATGTTGGAGGTGACTTTATCATTCCATCAATTTAGTTGATCGCACGAAATCTATCAAAGGCTTGGTCCAGAACTTCCCTTGGCTGCGCAGAATGCTTCGCGTCAACTGGTCGCAGCCAACTCGTCAAACGCATCGATTTTCGATAAAGTGGTGCTTTCAAATTAACATGAAGTCAACATGTCGCATGTGTCAAGAAAGGTGAATCGATGCAGAAAATCAAAGTCGCAAATCCAGTAGTGGAGTTGGATGGGGATGAAATGACCCGAATTATTTGGGCATTTATCAAAGAAAAACTGATCCTGCCCTACCTCGATGTAGACATCAAATATTTTGATTTGGGCGTCGAATACCGAGACCAAACGAACGATCAAGTCACGATTGATGCCGCTGAAGCGATCAAGGAATATAACGTCGGCATCAAATGCGCCACGATCACTCCGGACGAAGCCCGTGTCAAAGAATTCAATTTGAAACAAATGTGGCGGTCGCCAAACGGTACCATTCGTAACATTTTGGACGGCACCGTTTTCCGCGAGCCGATCATCATGAAGAACGTTCCTCGGCTTGTCCCCAATTGGACCAAGCCGATTTGCATTGGCCGCCATGCCTTTGGCGATCAATATCGCGCGACCGATTTCGTTGTGCCTGGTCCTGGGAAACTGACGATTACTTTTGCGGGTGCTGACGGCAAAAACATCTCGCACGATGTTTACGATTTCAAAGGAGGCGGAGTCGCGTTGGCGATGTACAACACGGACGAGTCGATTCGCGGCTTCGCACGTTCGTGCTTCAATATGGCGTTACAAAAGAAATGGCCTCTCTATCTATCAACGAAAAATACGATCCTGAAAAAGTACGACGGTCGCTTTAAGGATTTGTTTGAAGAAATTTATCAGAAGGAATTTAAACCGCAGTTTGATAGCGCCGGTTTGACGTACGAGCATCGCCTCATCGACGATATGGTCGCGGCTTGCCTAAAGTGGGAAGGCGGCTTCGTTTGGGCATGCAAGAACTACGACGGTGACGTGCAATCAGACACTGTAGCGCAAGGTTTCGGTTCGCTGGGCCTCATGACTTCGGTCTTGGTGACTCCAGACGGAAAAACTATTGAAGCGGAGGCGGCGCATGGTACCGTTACACGGCACTATCGCATGCACCAGCAAGGCAAACCGACCTCCACCAATCCAATCGCTTCTATTTTTGCTTGGACTCGAGGATTAGCGCATCGTGGACGACTCGATGGAAACCAACCGTTGGTGAATTTTGCGGAAACACTCGAACGTGTCTGTATTGAAACGGTCGAGTCTGGAAAGATGACGAAGGACTTGGCTGTCTGTATTCACGGCGACAATGTTCGGCCGTCAAACTACCTGACAACCGAAGATTTTCTGGCCGCAATCAACGACGGACTTTCGAAATCGATGACCGCGTAACGGTTGCTGAATTCGAAATGGTTCGAAGCAAAAAAACGGCTTGGTACGGGAACACTTGTATTTTGCGTACCAAGGCCTAGTGGTTAAGTGCTTAGCCTGCTGCCAGCTTGTGGTTGGGCCAAATCCGAAACTTCCGTTTTATGCCGTAAGCTGTCACGATTGTCTTCGTCGACGAGGTCCATTCTGCCGTTATCACAATCCGCGAAATGATGCGGATCGAAATCCGCTGCTCGCAAACTGATAACAGTTGCGTGCATTGTATTCGTGTTGCCTCTCGCTATCTTCGCACAGTCTGTTTCGGTACTCGGCCCACGAATCACGCAACGGGCGAGAATTGTTAGCAGATGCAAGTGCAGCAGTCACAAAATTGATTCGGCGGGAAATGGAGGAGCCCAAAGGAATAGGGCATGATCGATAGCGTCAACTGAACAGTCAGAAGCGGAACTCAGTTCACGGCGGCACAGTCACTGGAGAAATGCTCTAAACCCTCAACTGAAGACACTTGCCTATCCAC